>NZ_JBQCTZ010000008.1:0-45315 GCF_051963715.1 Neisseria sp. P0001.S005
AGCCCTGCGCGGCTGGTGTTTGCCGATTCGAGGGAAGGGGAGCGTTGGTTGGCGGCGATGTCTTCCCGATTGGCACGTTTCATTCCCGATGAGGGCGAGCGCCGCCGCCTGTTGGTTAATATTCAATATGAAAGCAGTCGTGCCGGACTCAATACTCAAGTGATTTTGGGCTTGATTGAAGTGGAAAGTGCGTTTCGCCAATATGCCATCAGCGGCGTGGGTGCGCGCGGTTTGATGCAGGTGATGCCGTTTTGGAAAAACTATATCGGCAATCCGTCGCACAACCTTTTCGATATCCGCACCAATCTGCGCTATGGCTGCACCATTCTGCGCCATTACAATAATATCGAAAAAGGCAATATTGTCCGCTCTTTGGCAAGGTTTAACGGCAGCTTGGGCAGTAATAAATATCCGAACGCCGTGTTAGGCGCGTGGCGAAATAGATGGCAGTGGGGTTGATTAGGGATAAATGGGATAGGGCAGATCTTGCGTGACGTTGTTTTTTGTTAAAACCGTTTTATACCGATGAAGCAGGTTTGCGATAAACAGCTTGCGATTTGACCCCATGCAATTCCTTTGAATCCTGTATAATCAGAAAATCTGTTAATTCACACTTTCAGACGGCCTTTCGCAAACTTAAGGCCGTCTGAAACATTATTTATGGCAAGAGATAACCGCATTCAAATGTTTCCGCACGAGTGGCGTGCCAGTACCACACTTTCCGGTGTTTACGCACTGCGTATGTTGGGGATGTTTTTGGTGTTGCCTGTCTTGGCGATGTATGCCGCTTCGTTGCCCGGCGCAGAAAACAATAAAGCGCTGGTCGGTATGGCGATGGGTATTTACGGGCTGACACAGGCTTTGCTGCAGCTGCCTTTGGGTATGGCTTCCGACAAGTTCGGTCGTAAAAAAGTGATTTATGCCGGCTTGATTGTGTTTGCGGCAGGTAGTTTTTTGGCCGCAGTTGCCGATAGCCTGCAGATGTTGGTTGCCGCGCGTGCCATTCAAGGCGCAGGTGCCGTCAGCGCGGCGGTAACGGCTTTGCTAGCAGATTTGACCCGTAACGAAGTGCGGACGCGTGCGATGGCGATGATCGGTCTGAGTATCGGCTTGACCTTTTCCGTCAGCCTAGTGCTTGCGCCGATGATTGCCGGCTTTATCGGCGTATCCGGCCTGTTTGCGCTGACCGGTATTCTGACGGTAATCAGTATCGGCGTGGTTGCCTGGATGACGCCTGATCCGGAAGTGTCAAAAATGCACGAAGACACGCAGGCGCAGCCTTCTCGTATGGGCGAGGTATTGAAAAACCGCCAACTGCTCAATCTCGACTTCGGTATTTTTGCCTTGCATGCGGCGCAAATGGCTTTATTTACCGCATTGCCGTTTGCCATGACGCAGTTGGGTTTGGAAAAAATCCATCACTGGCGAGTCTATCTGCCTTCAACCATTACCGGCCTGATTATTATGGTGCCGCTGATTATCGTCGGCGAAACGCGCAACAAACTCAAACAAGTGTTTATCCTGGGTATCGTCTGCATTGCCGCGGCGCAAATCGGCTTGCTGTTTGGCATGCACTCGGTGTGGTTGATTACCGCTTATCTGATTGTTTACTTTATTGGTTTTAATGTATTGGAAGCCAGCCTGCCGTCTATGGTGTCGAAAATCGCTCCGTCCGATTTGAAAGGCACCGCTATGGGCGTGTATAACACCATGCAGTCGGTCGGCTTGTTTGTCGGCGGCGCAACCGGTGGTTTATTGTTCCAAAAATACGGTTTTGTAGGCGTATTTGCCTTTTGTAGCGTATTGATGTTGCTGTGGCTGGTATTGGCAGTCATTTCGCCTGCACCGAAACCCGTCAAAAACCTCAGCTACCCGCTTAACGCCGAATGGCAACAAAATCCGGATTTGCTCTACCAAAAATTGACCGAAATTGAAGGCGTTGAAAGCATTAGCTTTAGCGCAGACAAACAAACCATTTATATCAAGGCCTTGCAAAAAGGATTTGACCAAGAGGCCGCCGAAAAAATTATCACAGGAGTGTAAAATGTCATTGAATAAAGTTATCCTCATCGGCCGTCTCGGCCGCGAC
Source organism: Neisseria sp. P0001.S005 (assembly GCF_051963715.1). Classification (NCBI taxonomy): domain Bacteria; kingdom Pseudomonadati; phylum Pseudomonadota; class Betaproteobacteria; order Neisseriales; family Neisseriaceae; genus Neisseria; species Neisseria sp. P0001.S005. The sequence continues at coordinate 2,090 of NZ_JBQCTZ010000008.1, forward strand.
CCGGAAGTCCGCTATATGCCCAACGGTGAGGCCGTCTGTAACTTCAGCATTGCCACCAGCGAAACGTGGAACGACCGCAACGGCCAACGCGTAGAACGTACCGAATGGCACAACATCACCATGTACCGCAAACTCGCCGAGATCGCCGGTCAATACCTGCGTAAAGGCAGCCAAGTGTATCTGGAAGGCCGTATCCAAAGCCGCAAATACCAAGGCAAAGACGGCATCGAGCGCACCGCTTACGACATCATTGCCAATGAGATGAAAATGCTCGGCAGCCGCAACGACAACAGCGGCGGCGCACCATACGATGACGGCTATAATCAAGGCGGTCATTCAAGCCAAAGCAGCTACCAACAAGCGCCACAGCAGCAATACCAATCTGCCCCGGCTCAAGAACCCCCAGCCGCCCCGGCCCGTCGTCCTGCTCCGGCACAACCGACCGCTCCGGTTGATGATATCGACGACGATATTCCGTTCTAATTATTGGGCAAATAAAAAAGCCGTCTGAAAAATATACTTTCAGACGGCCTTTAAAATGATTTAAAAGAAAATCCTACATTTGCACCGAGCCGCTGACGGTCAGGCTGATCTCTTCCGAACCGGGGGAGGCAGGTATGCCATCTTCTATTCCTGCCGCCATCTCTGCGGCGGGGATTGCACGCAGCATTTTGGCGTGTGCAAAGTCGCCGCCGACTTGGCGGTTGCCGATATGGCCCAAGTTGAGTTTAACGATTTTGTAGCTGGAGAAGCCGAGTGTTTGGGCGAGGTTTTGGGCGCGGTCTTTGAAGCGCAGGATGACGGCTTTGCTCAGTTGGTCGACGGTGTCTTCGCGTTTTTCTTTGGATACGGAAAATGAGGAGCTTTCCAAAACGGCGATATTGATGCTGTCGGCAATCAGGCGGTTGAGTGCTTCAAAGTCTTTGCTTTCTACTTTGAAGTAGGCGTGTTCTTCCCAGCCGGTTTGGGTGCGTTTGCCGTTGGTGTATTGATAGCGCGGGGATGCGTTGCGCTCCATCAGCTTGGCTTTAAATTTGCTGTTTTGTGAGATTTTGTTGAACTGGTTGAATTTTTTCATGAAGGCTTGGTTGACGGCTTGACGGTCTTTACCTTCTGCGTTGACGCTGAAATGCGCGGTCATGGTGTCCCGCGGCACTTCCATATTCGCGGATTCGGAAAATTCAACGATGTTGTAGTTGAGGCTTTCTGCTGCAACGGGCAGGGAGGCGGCTAGGAGTAGGGCGGTAAGGGTTGGGCGGAGCATTTTGTTTTCCTTGTTATGCGGATTTTAAAAAAGTAATTTAGCATGAAAGATGGAAACGTTGGCTTTGGCAAGCGTAAGGATTTGTCTGGGTTGAGGCCGTCTGAAAAGAAGTTATTTTGTATCCATCAAGCCGACTTCATGGGGATTGGGGCGGGCTTTTTCTTCTTGACCTAAGCCGACCAATTTCCGCAAGCGGGTCATGTAGGCGTTGACATCAAGGCCCCGTTCGTAGCGTTGTGCTTCCCAGATGGTTTCTGCCAAGGCTTCCATCATATCGTGTTCGGCTTTGACCCAGTCGCCGTTGTAACGGGCGCAAAGTTGTTGGTGGATGGCACGGATGCCCGGTGGCTGGTCGATGGCGCTTTGCTCTTGTAGGGAAAGGTGTAGAGACATGTGCAGGAATGGGTTGCTTTCGCCGTCTTCGGGCAACCATTCTTTATCTAAATATTGTTCGATGTCTTCGAGATAGTGTCCGTATTCGGGATGGGCTTCGATGATGCGCAAAGCTTTTTGTTGCAGGCCGTCCAATTGGAGCGGTGCGAGCCTGTGTTGCCAGACGTGGGCAAAGAATCGGCGGACATCGTGGGTGTTTACGTCATACATGATGGGTGTGATTTGATTTTGGGATATGTGATTATATAGCGATTGCGATAAAAAAGGCCGTCTGAAAAATATGTTTTCAGACGGCCTTTGTTTTGCAGGATTTAGCGGCGGTCGATGATTCGGTAATACACTTCGCCGTCTTGGACATAGCCCAATTCGACGCGGGCAATTTCGGCGATAGCCTCTTGTCCGTGTGCCAAGTCTTCAACTTCTGCATTAAGGAAATTGTTGCGCAAAGTGAGCGTTTGGTTTTTTTCCTCCTGACGGACGAGCTGCTCCTGCAATTCTTCCGTATGCCCGACGCTGCCTTTACCAAACCAAAGGCTGTACTGACAGCACAAAAGTGCGAAGGTTAAAACAAAAGTCACCCACTTCATACAATCAATATCCTATATTCTGCTTATTTGCCCAGTTGGTAGAATGCGGCTTTGCCAGGGTAGTAAGCGGCTTCAGCCAATTCTTCTTCAATGCGCAGCAATTGGTTGTATTTCGCCATGCGGTCGGAGCGGGACAGGGAGCCGGTTTTGATTTGCATACAGTTGGTGGCAACGGCCAAGTCGGCAATGGTGCTGTCTTCGGTTTCACCGGAACGGTGGCTCATTACGCTGGCGTAGCGGTTGCGTTTGGCCAAGTCGACGGCTTGCAGGGTTTCGCTCAATGTACCGATTTGGTTGACTTTGACCAGCAATGCGTTTGCCACGCCTTTTTCGATGCCTTCAGCCAAGATTTTTGGATTGGTTACGAACAAGTCGTCGCCGACCAATTGAACTCGGCCGCCCAATTTTTCGGTCAACAGTTTCCAGCCTTCCCAGTCGTTTTCGTCCATGCCGTCTTCGATGGAAACGATTGGGAATTCGTTAACCAGGCCTTCCAAGTATTCGGCAAATTCTGCGCTGGTGTAAGAGCGGCCTTCGGCTTCCAGATGGTATTGGCCGTCTTTGTAGAACTCGCTGGATGCGCAGTCCAGGGCGAACAATACGTCTTCGCCTGCTTTGTAGCCTGCGGCTTCGGTTGCTTCGACGATCAGTTGCAGGGCTTCTTTGTGGCTGTTCAGGTTAGGTGCGAAACCGCCTTCGTCGCCCACGGTAGTTGGGAAGCCTTTGGCATCACACAGTTTTTTCAGTGCGTGGAAAATTTCGGCGCCGCAACGCAGAGCTTCGCGGAAAGATTTTGCGCCGACAGGCATGATCATGAATTCTTGGATGTTCAGGCTGTTGTTGGCATGTTCGCCGCCGTTGATAACGTTCATCATCGGAACAGGCAGAGCCATTGGGCCTGCGCCGCCCAAGTAGCGATATAGAGGCAGGCCTGCATCTTCGGCAGCTGCGCGTGCTACGGCCATAGAAACGGCCAAAGTAGCGTTGGCACCCAAGTTGCCTTTGTTTTCAGTACCGTCCAATTCGATCATGATTTGGTCGATATAAGATTGTTCGTTGGCATCGATACCGATGAGGGCTTGTGCGATTTGGTTGTTGACGTGGTCAACGGCTTTCAATACGCCTTTGCCCAAGTAACGGGATTTGTCGCCGTCACGCAGTTCCAAAGCTTCTTTTTGGCCGGTTGATGCGCCGCTAGGTACAGCTGCGCGTCCCATGACGCCGGATTCCAACAATACGTCACACTCTACGGTAGGGTTGCCGCGGGAGTCCAAAATTTCGCGTGCAAAAATATCAACGATTGCGCTCATGAATATCTCCAAATAGGATGGTAAAAGAAAAGTAGCTTTGTTACGTTTCAGACGGCCTTAAGGATGATTGCCAAAGTCTGATGAATGCAGACATTATACCGTCTTTGCCAAGTATGGTATCGGAGTCGGTATGAAACTGACTGTAAGTTTGTTTCACGTCAATATCGCTCAAACAAACATAAGCCGTATAGTGTAACATTTTTTACCCTTTTTAGGGTGAAAAGCTGATTAAATAAGGCATAAGGCCGTCTGAATAGCGGATTAGTCTTCGCCCAAAATCATTGAGCCTACGCCGTCATCGGTCAGCACTTCCAAAAGCAGGGCGTTGGGAACGCGACCGTCTATGATATGCGTGGCTTTGACACCGCTTTTGGCAGCTTCGACGGCAGAGGCAATTTTAGGCAGCATACCGCCGTACAGCGTACCGTCTTCAATCAGTTCGTCAATGCGGCTTGGCGTCAGGGTAGTCAGTAATTTGCCTTCTTTATCCAGTACGCCGGGGATATTGGTCATCATCAGCAGTTTTTCGGCCTGAAGTTTTTCCGCCAGTTTGCCGGCAACCAAATCGGCATTGATGTTGAACGCTTCGCCGTTTTGACCTACGCCGATGGGTGCGATGACAGGAATACAGCCGCGCTCGACCAGGCCTTCCACCAAACGGGTATCGATGTCGGCCACTGTGCCGACTTGACCGATGTCCACGCCTTTTTGTTCGGGCGTGTCGATCAGGAGTTTTTCCGCTTTGATGAAGTGGTTGTCCCGGCCGGTAATACCGACGGCGCGACCGCCGAAGGTGGTAATCATGGAAACGATTTCTTTATTGACGTGTCCGCCCAAAACCATTTCTACGATGTCCATGGTTTCGCTGTCGGTAACGCGCATGCCTTGAACAAACTCTCCTTTTTTGCCGACTTTTTCCAACATTTCATTGATTTGCGGGCCGCCGCCGTGAACGATAACGGGATGCAGGCCGATTAGTTTGAGCAGGACGACATCGCGTGCGAAACCCTCTTTTAAGGCAGGTTCGGTCATGGCGTTGCCGCCGTATTTGATGACGATGATGGAGCCGGAAAAACGGCGGATATAAGGTAAAGATTCGGCAAGGACGCGTGCCTTGATGGCAGGGGAGACAGATTGTTGCTGAGTCATGGTTTCAACCTTGTTTCATGATTTCGGCCTTTATCTTAATCCCAAAGGCCGTCTGAAACAATATTTCCAAGCGCTTGAAATCCTGTTAAATCAGTTAAATGGTTGAAACCAGCCTCATGCAAACGGTAAAATGACGGTTTGCTTCGGCCTCTTCGCCGATTACTAAGGATACCCATGATGAAAATCAGCACCCAATTCGATGCCGGCTCGGTCGTTGTCAAAGACTTGAGTAACCCTGCCGATATCCGCCTCGCCCTGCGTCCCGACAATGCTTCGGAGTTTGCCCAATGGTTTTACTTCCGTTTGCAAGGTGCGGCCTATCAAAACTGCGTGATGCATTTTGAAAATGCGGCGGACGCTGCGTATCCTTTGGGCTGGGAGGACTATCAGGCTTGCGCCTCTTACGATCGCCAAAATTGGTTCCGCGTGCCGACAAGCTATGAAAATGGCGTATTGACCATCAACCATACGCCTTTGTCCAACAGCGTTTACTACGCTTATTTCGAGCCTTATTCCTACGAGCAGCATTTGAACCTTTTGGGCGATGCGCAGGGCAGCGGCTTGTGCCGTATCGACGATTTGGGCAGTACCGTTCAAGGCCGCGATATCAATCTTCTGACCATCGGCAACCAAGTCGAAAGCGACATGAAAGTCTGGATTATCGCCCGTCAACATCCGGGCGAAACCATGGCGGAATGGTTTGTCGAAGGTTTGCTGGGCCGCTTGCTTGATCCGCAAGATCCGACCGCGCGCATGCTACTTGACCGCGCGACTTTCTACATTGTGCCGAATATGAATCCGGACGGCTCGGTTTTGGGTAATCTGCGCACCAATGCCGCCGGCGCCAACCTCAACCGCGAATGGGAAACCCCGACTTTGGAGCGAAGCCCCGAAGTCTTTACCGTCCGCGAAAAAATGATGGAAACCGGTGTGGATTTGTTCTTGGATATTCACGGCGATGAAGGTCTGCCGTTTGTCTTTGTGGCCGGTACCGAAGGCGTGCCGAACTACAACGAGCGCATCGAAGCTTTGGAAGACCAATTCAAACTTGCGTTGCTCAATGCCAGCCCCGATTTCCAAGACGATTACGGCTATGACAAAGATGCGCCGGGTCAGGCAAACATGACTTTGGCGACCAACTGGGTCGGCAATCATTTCAACTGCCTTGCCTATACTTTGGAAATGCCGTTTAAAGACAATGCCAACCTGCCGGACGACGATTTCGGCTGGAACGGCCAACGCTCGCTGCGCTTGGGCGAGGCAATGTTATCTGCGATTTTGAATGTGGTTGGCGATTTGCGTTAAACCATCCGACACCGCATACAGGCCGTCTGAAAGTTCAGGCTTTCAGACGGCCTTTGAGATAAGGAACACACATCATGATGATACATCCCCAGTTTGATCCGGTGCTGATCAGCATCGGCCCGCTTGCCATCCGCTGGTATGCCTTGAGCTATATTGTCGGCTTTATCCTGTTTACGATTTTGGGCCGCCGCCGTATCGCGCAGGGCAATTCTGTGTTTACCAAAGAAACACTCGACGATTTCCTGACTTGGGGTATCTTGGGCGTCATCTTGGGCGGCCGTATCGGCTACGTTTTGTTTTATAAATTTTCAGATTATCTTGCCAACCCGTTGGATATTTTCAAAGTTTGGGAAGGCGGCATGTCGTTTCACGGCGGCTTCTTGGGCGTGGTCGTTGCCATGTGGCTGTTTGGCCGCAAGCACAACATCAGTATCTTGAAACTGATGGATACCGTTGCGCCGCTCGTACCGCTAGGCTTGGCTTCCGGCCGTATCGGCAACTTTATCAACGGCGAACTTTGGGGACGTGTGACTGAACTCAATGCTTTCTGGGCGATGGGTTTCCCGCAAGCGCGTTATGAAGATGCAGAAGCTGCGGCGCACAATCCTTTGTGGGCCGAATGGCTGCAACAATACGGTATGCTGCCGCGCCATCCGTCTCAGCTTTACCAGTTTGCCCTTGAAGGCATTTGCCTGTTTGTCATCGTTTGGATTTTTTCGAAAAAACCGCGCCCGGCCGGTCAAACGGCGGCATTGTTCTTGGGTGGTTACGGTTTGTTCCGCTTTATTGCCGAATTTGCCCGCCAGCCTGACGACTATCTCGGCCTGTTGACTTTGGGTTTGTCCATGGGTCAATGGTTGAGCGTGCCGATGATTGTATTGGGCGTGATTGGTTTTGTTTGGTTTGGCCGTAAAAACAGTGTTGCCAAAGCGTAAATAAAACAAGAATAAAGGCCGTCTGAAAAGGTTTTCAGACGGCCTTTTTATCGCTTCAAGCAAACGGATTTTGGATTTAACCGAAAAAGCCCATTTTGACTTGAATGAGTTTTTCCAACTCCGGCAGGACGCGGCGGCGTGAGACGAAGAAGATAATGTGGTCGCCGTCTTGGAGGATGGTTTCGGTGTGGTGTCCCATGATGACTTCGCCGGTTGCGCCGCGGACGATGGCGGCGATGTAGCAGTCGCTTGGCCATTTGATGCCGCTGATGCGGCGGCCGACGATGGCGGAAGTGTTTTTATCGCCGTGTACTACCACTTCGATGGCTTCGGCCGTGCCGCGGCGCAAAGGATGGACGGCAACGATGTCACCGCGGCGGATGTGGGCGAGAATGGAGCCGATGGTAATCAGATGGGGGGAAACAACGATATCGATTTTGTTGCCTTCGAGCAAATCGACGTAGCTTGAGCGGTTGACGATGGTAATCACGCGTTTGGCGCCAAGGTTTTTTGCCAACAGACTGGACATGATGTTGTTTTCGTCATCGTTGGTCAGCGCGCAGAAGACGTCGATTTCGTCGATGTACTCTTCGTCCAGCAGAGTTTCGTCGGTGGCGGAACCTTGCAGGACGAGGGTGTTGTCCAGATTCTCGGCAAGCCATTCGGCGCGGTGGGGTTTGTATTCGATGATTTTGATGTCGTATTTGGACTCGAGCTGCTTGGCGAGGCGGTAGCCGATGTTGCCGCCGCCGGCAATCATGATGCGGCGGGTACGCGCTTCTTTCGGACGCAATTCGCGCATGATGGCTTCAACGCTGTTGATGTCGGCGGCAAACAGGACTTCATCGCCTTCGATGATGACGGTTTGCGGGGTGGGGACGATCAGGCGGTTGTTGCGGTAAACGGCGCAGATTTGGCAGTCCACACCTTCGGGCAGGTGCTGGTTGATGTCGGTAATTTCGCGGCCGATCAGTAAACCGCCTTTGCGTGCTTGAACAATCACCATGCGGACTTGGTCGTTGGCAAAGCTGAGTACCTGCAATGAGCTGGTGTAGTTGAGCAGGCCGACGAGTTGTTCGGTAACTAGCTGTTCGGGGCTGATGGTTTCGGTAATGCCGAAGATGTTGAGGCTGCCTTCTTCGGGTTTGTCGCTGCCGGCAACCGGATATTCGAGGTATTCGCTTGAGCGTACGCGTGCAATACGGCTGGGGATGTTGAACAGGTCGGCGGCGATTTTGGAGGCAACGATGTTGGTTTCGTCGCTGCGGGTCAGGGCAAGCAGGAGGTCGGAGTCCGCCGCACCTGCCTGTTCGAGGGTAAAGGGCGATGCGCCGTTGCCGACGATGGTTTGGACATCGAGACGGCTGCTGATACGGTTGAGCGCTTTTTCGTCGATGTCGATAATAGTGACGTCGTTGCTGGGAACGGAGGCAAGGTTTTGGGCGACGGTCGAGCCGACTTGGCCGCTGCCGAGGATAAGTATTTTCACGGTAATTGAGTGTGTCCGGTAAAAATGAAATTGTAACAAAAGGCCGTCTGAAATTGGAGTTTTCAGACGGCCTGAGGTTTAAATAAGTCAGAAGGTTACCAGTAGCCCAAAACTTTCCACCACAAGATACCGACAGTGCCGAAAATCAGGATTTCGACCACGCTCATGATGAAGCCTGCTTTCCACCATTCGGTCATGCTGACATAGTTCGAACCGTAGATGACGGGGGATGAACCGGAAGCGTAGTGGGTCAGCGACATCATGATGCCGGTGGCGGACGCCATAACCAGGGCGAACAGCATGGGCGGTGCACCCAAGGCTAAGCCTGCGCCGTAGAATGCGCCGAACATGGCGGTAACGTGTGCCGTGCCGCTGGCGAAAACGTAGTGGGCGTAGAGATAGGCAAGCATCAACAGGGCACAACCGGCTTCCCAACCCAAGCCCATGTGGGCGATACCGCTTTGCATGGAGTCGGACAACCAGCTGATGAGGCCCAGTTTGTTGAGGAAGTTTGCCATCATAACCAAGGCCGCAAACCAAACGATGGTGTCCCACGCGCTTTTTTCTTTCAGCGCATCTTCCCAAGTCAGTACGCCGGTCAAAAGGCACAGGCTCAAGCCGAGGAAGGTGGTGGCGGTAGCATCAACTTTCACTCCGAACAGCATCTCGGGAATACCCGCCCACAACAGCAGCAGAACCAGGAAAATGCCGAGCATGATTTTTTCTTCACGCTTCATCGGCCCCATAGCAGCCAAATGCTCTTTTGCCAATGCAGTAGCGTTAGGGGTTTGTTTGATTTCAGGCGGATACAGGAAATACAGCACCAGCGGCATCAGCAGCATGGCAAGCAGGCCGGGTACGACCATCGCCAGGAACCAAGTACCCCAAGAGAGTTGGATTTGCGAATTGGTGGCTTTGGCAACCAATTCGACTACCAGCGGATTAGGTGCGGTAGCAGTGATAAAAATCAGACAGGTAATTACGTTGGAGTGGAAGTTGACCAGTGAAAGGTATTTACCGATTTTGCCTTCCGTGCCTTTTTCAGGGTCGGAGTCGAAGCTCAGTGCGATGGATTTCATAATCGGATGCACGATCGCACCGCCGCGCGCGGTATTACTCGGCGTTACCGGACCGATGACCAAGTCGGCAAGCGCTAAGCTGTAACCTACGCCCAGCGTGCGTTTGCCGAAGAGGGAGATCAAGAGATAGCCGATACGCATACCCAAGCCGGTTTTCAACAGGCCGCGCGAGATGATGATGGCGATACCGATCATCCAGATGAGTGAGTTGTTGAGGCTGCTCAAAGCGTCTTTGGTTGCGTCGGCGGCTTTTTCGTTGGTTACGCCGGTCAGTGCAACCAAGGTAATGCCCAAAATCGCCATTGCGCCGATGGGCATGGCTTTGCCGATGATGCCGGCGATGATGCCGACGAACAACGCCAAAAGGTGCCATGCGTCGGGCGATACGCCCTGCGGCACGGGTATGACGAACCAGATAATCAGCGTCAGCGCGAGCGCAACCGCCGCAGGAATTGGCTTGAAGCCCATGTTGAGTCTCCTAGTTTGAGGTATCGGGGAAATCGGGTTTCAGACGACGTGTGCCTGATTTTGGTGGGAACAGGTCGTCTGAAACGTATTTGGCAGTAGTTGTTTTTTATGTTTTTCTTTTGGTGGTTTGGGTAATGCGTATTTTTTGTTGCCAACTTTTTCAGACGACGTTTTTTTAGGTTATTGCGTTTTGCCCTCTCCCTAACCCTCTCCCACGGGGAGAGGGGATAATGGCGCTGAAAATCAACCGTTATCAGATTTTCTGCAATCTGTCCCCTCTACCTGCGGGAGAGGGGATAATGGCGCTGAAAATCAACCTTTATCAGATTTTCTGCAATCCGTCCCCTCTCCCCGTGGGAGAGGGTTAGGGAGAGGGCAAAACTTCAGTTTTAGTAGCAACTGTATTTTTGTCTGACGGGGGAAAAATACAGTTGCTACAGGTATTTTTCAGACGACCTCCCATAATACAAAAGGTCGTCTGAAACCTCGTATCGGATTAATCCTGCTCTGCAGGCAGGCCGTACTCTTCGGGGAAGGTGCGCAGCGAGCTTTGCAACACGGTAACCGCGCCGTCGATCAGGCCGCAGCGGCCGCTTCGGGGCAGCAGTTGGCACAGGCTTTGCAGGGCGCGGAGATCGTCTGAAGTGCCGATGCCGGTATCCACGCGGTTGAGCAAGCGTGAAAGTTGGAACGTGCCGCCTTTGCACGGCGGGCATTGTCCGCATGAGTTGGAGGCAAAAAATTCCACATACTCGGACACTTTGCGCACGACGCTGGTGCCTTCGGAAATCACAATCATCGCACCCGTACCGAGGCTGGATTTGCGTTCGCGCACGGACACGAAGTCCAAAGGTACGTCCAAATCTTTCGCGGTCAGAAGCGTGTTTGACGGGCCGCCGGTGAAGACGGCTTTAAACGTGCGGCCCTCGAGCATACCGCCGCCGTGGTGGAAAATCAGCGATTGCAAGGTTGTGCCCATCGGCAGTTCGTACAGACCCGGATTCAATACGTCGCCGGAAAGCGAGTAGAGTTTCGTGCCTGCGGCATCGCCCAAACCCAGCGATTTGTACCATTCCGCGCCTTTGGCAAGGATTTGCGGGATGTTGGCGAAGGTTTCGGTGTTGTTGATTAAGGTCGGTTCGCCTTCTACGCCGCTTTCGGCGGGGAACGGCGGCTTGCGGCGCGGGAACGGGAAACCGCCTTCCAACCATGAAATCACGGCGGTTTCTTCGCCGCCGATGTAGCGGCCTGAAGTTTCGACCAATTTCAGGTCTAAAGGTTTGCCCAGATAGTTTTCGATGCGGATGAACAAATCGCTTTTTTTCCATTGCTCGATGGCGGGCACGATGGCGGCGACAGATTCGGTCTGGTGCGGGTTGACATACATAATCGCTTTGTTGGCGCGGCAGGCGACGGAGGCAATCAGAACGCCTTCGATGACTTGGTGCGGCGTTTTCGCCAGCAATACGCGGTCTTTGAACGTACCCGGTTCGTCTTCGTTGGCGTTACAGACGACGTATTTGTCGCCGTGTTTGCTTTGGGCTGCGACGGCCGCCTCCCATTTGTGCCAGGTCGGGAAACCAGCGCCGCCCATGCCGCAGAGGTTGGCGTCTTGCAGCTTGGAAACGATGCTTTGAGGATCGGCAAGCGCTGCCAGCAGGCCTTCGCCGCCGCCGACTTTGCGCCACGCGGCCAAATCCGCGCCGACTTGGCGGGACGGGTGCAGTAAGTTTTGATTGGCTTGGTTCATGATTGTTGCTCCTGCAAACCGGCGTGTTCGCGCAAATCGAATTTGCCGTAGTCGGGATATAAAACGGGGGCTTTGATGTCGCTGGTCAGTCCGGCGCGGGTCATTTCGCGTTGCAGATCGTGGACGTGTCCGACACCGCCGCGCACTTTTTTCAGCGGCAGGCCGCAACCGGCGGCGGCTTTACCCGCGCGGCGGCCAAAGCTGATGATGTCCAGAAGCGCGTTGCCCATCAGGCGGTTGCGGCCGTGAATACCGCCGGTTACTTCGCCGGCGCAATATAGGCCTTCGACGCAGGTTGCGCCGTCGCCGTTGATTTCGACGCCGCCGTTTTGATAGTGCAGGGTCGGATGAATCATCACGGGTTCGACGGCGGGGTCGATGCCGCATTTGTGGGCAACGTGGCCGAGCGTAACCAAACGGTTCAACACATCAGGATCGTTTTCAATCAGGCGCGGGGTATCGAGGAACACGCCGACTTGTCCGTCGCGCACCACGCCGCGGCCTTCGCGGCACTCGCGCAAGATGGCAGCGGCAACGACGTCGCGCGGCTGTAATTCGTCAACGAAACGTTCGCCCAAACCGTTGACCAGTTTGGTGCCTGCGGAGCGCACGGCTTCGGAAATCAGTGCGCCTGCCAAGTGCGGCGGATGGGCGACGCCGGTCGGATGGTATTGGAAGGAATCGATGTCGCGCAGTTTCGCGCCGATGCGGTATGCCATCACCAGACCGTCGGCGGTTGCGCCGTAGTGGTTGGAAGTGGCGAAACCCTGTAAATGCAGCCGTCCGCTGCCGCCGGTTGCCAAGACCACGGCTTTGGCGTGAACCAATACCAAAGAGCGTTTTTCCAAATCGTACAAAATCGCGCCGACGCAGCGACCGTGTTCGTCCGACAATAATTCGATGGCGGGGTGGCGGTTGAGCTGGGTGATGTTTTCGTCAAGTTCGACCGCCTCGCGCAGTACGCGCATCATTTCGAGGCCGGTAAAGTCGCGGTAGCTCAGGATGCGCGGCACGGTCGTACCGCCTGCGCGCTTGCGGCTCAACATGCCGTTGCTGTCCGCGCCTTTGGTGAGGTCGAAAGTCATGCCCAAACCAATCAGCCAGCGGATGGCGGACGGTGCGTCGGTAACCATTTGCGCCACCAATTCTTTTTTGCCTGCGTTGTGTCCGCCTTTGATGGTGTCGTCAAATGCTGCTGCAAGCTGTCTTCTGCGCCGACTGCCGCCTGAATGCCGCCTTCGGCCATCACGGTATTGCTGTCGCCGATACGCAGCTTGTTCGCCATAATCACGCGCGCGCCTGCTTCGGTTGCAGACAATGCCGCCGCCGCACCGGCACCGCCGCCGCCGATAACCAGCACGTCGGTGTTCAAGTGTTCCGCACCCGACAAATCATAGTCGTCAATCAGAGGATGACTGATCAGCAGTTTTGCCAAATCAGGATGGCAGTAATCGCCCGTGTTCGGGCCGATAGGCAGTTTGACGCGCGCATTGGCTTGATAGTCGGTGTGAAACTGACTCAACAATTCGTTTTTTTCCGGCAGGTCGCCGCGCAGTTCCAATGAGGAAGCGCGCAGGTTGGCAAGGGCGGTTTCATAGTCTATGCCTTGGATTTCGTTCGCCATCACATTGCCTCCTCTTCAAATTCGACTTTCATTTTGCCGCTGTCGATTTCGCGCAGGCGGCGCATCAAATCCACCGGACGCAGCGTACGCGCCGCTTTCATGCGGCGGGCGAACAGGCCTAAGTGGTTCGGACGGATGTGTTCGGGGCAGGAAAGGGTGCAGAGGTTGCACATCACGCATTGGTCGAAGGTCAGCGCAGCCGCGCCGAAATCGCCGGATACCACTTGCGCCACGCCGTTTTCCACTTCCAAACCTTTGGGGCAGGCGCGGTTGCAGCCGCCGCAATGACGGCAGTGTTGCGCTTCGGGGAAGGCTTTGGCGGTGTCGTCCAGCCAGTTCCAGCCGTCGCCGACCTCGCTCACGTCGTAATATTGGATATGCTCGGGAATGAAGTAGTCCAAGAAGCTGACCTGCATCCCTTCTTCGACTTTGGTTTCACACGCCAACGCAGTCGTTACCTCACGCTCGCCTTCCTTGCGGATCATGCAGCGGCACGAACCGCACACGCCTTGCCCCATACAGCCGACGTTGGCGGTAATCGCGCTGCCGGCACGGGCATAGGCTTGGATGATTGACGAGTCGGCGGAAGCTTTGACTTCATGGCCGTCTATGGTCAGGGTTAACAAATTTTCACTCATGGTTTGTTCCTGTGAAATTGGAAGTTGGAATAGTGGATAATTTAATTAATTGTATTTTTATTACATTTATTGCGTGTGAGGAAATATCCAAGTTATTTACTCAGAAATTCTTTTAAAATCAATATTTATCTGTATGAGTTGAAGTGTATTAGAATTTAGTGGTTTTGATGATAGGGATAACCTAAGGTTTTATAGAGGAATGATTGTAAACAAAATATGCCTATTATTTAGACAAATTTATTTCAATTATTTGATTTTAAATATAAAATAAAATTACTTTTTTAGTATAAATTTTAAAATATTCGTCTATTTGCTAGTAAAAATCATTGTTATATATTAGATAATTTTGCATAGATTGTTGTATATATTGAATAATATTTTGTTGCGTAAGCAAGTGAAAAGACTGTTATAAAATTTCATAAAATCAAACAAGTTTGATATCAGTCAAGAAGATTGAGGGAGAAAATGACACGGATTTTACAATTGTGTATTGTATTGGAAAATAAGAAAGGCTGTCTGAAATTTTGGTAGTTTCCTTTTAAATACAAGCTACTAAATTTCTTTCTCAGATACTTAAGGCAAATATTTTCAGACGGCCTTGCAATAAGATTATCATTTAAAAACAATGTAATTTTACTTCTATTTAAGTGAATGGCTAGTGGATATAGATTATCAATAACCAAGTAATTTAATGCGATATTAAATTTCACTTAAATCAATAAGGTATGAAAATGATATTGTCTGGGTCATTCATTTGAAAGCACTATTACACTATTGAAGGCCGTCTGAAAAAATCGGTCTCTTAAAGAAATAAACAAATCCTCCCTACCATGACTCCGAAAAGGAACACAATCATGACCGTCATCAAGCAAGAAGACTTTATCCAAAGTATTTTTGACGCTTTCCAATTCATCAGCTACTACCATCCTAAAGACTACATTCAGGCTTTGTATAAGGCTTATCAAAAAGAAGAAAACCCTGCCGCCAAAGATGCGATGGCGCAAATTTTGGTCAATAGCCGTATGTGTGCTGAAGGCCATCGTCCGATTTGTCAGGATACCGGTATTGCGACCGTATTCTTGAAAGTGGGTATGGATGTGCAGTGGGATGCCGAGATGAGCGTACAGGAAATGGTTAACGAAGGCGTACGCCGTGCATACACCTATCCTGACAACAAACTGCGTGCCTCTGTATTGGCCGACCCGGCTGGCAAACGTCAAAATACCAAAGACAACACCCCTGCCGTTGTACACATGGAAATCGTAAAAGGCGATAAAGTTGAAGTCACTTGCGCAGCCAAAGGCGGCGGTTCTGAAAACAAAGCCAAAGTTGCCATGCTCAACCCTTCAGACAATATCGTTGATTGGGTATTGAAAACCGTTCCACAAATGGGTGCAGGCTGGTGTCCTCCGGGTATCTTGGGTATCGGCATCGGCGGTACGCCAGAAAAAGCAGTGTTGATGGCAAAAGAGAGCCTGATGAGCCATATCGATATTCAGGAACTCAAAGAAAAAGCCGATTCCGGTGCAGAATTGTCTACTACCGAAGCCCTGCGCTTGGAACTTTACAAAAAAGTAAATGCCTTGGGCATCGGCGCACAAGGTTTGGGCGGTTTGAGCACCGTGTTGGATGTCAAAATCCTTGACTACCCAACCCACGCGGCTTCCAAACCGATTGCCATGATTCCAAACTGCGCGGCAACCCGCCACATCGAATTTGAATTGGACGGCTCAGGCCCGGCTAAATTGGAAGCCCCATCTCTGGAAGATTGGCCGGATCTGACTTACAGCCCTGACAACGGTAAACGTGTCGATGTCAACAACCTGACCAAAGAAGAAGTGGCCACATGGAAAACCGGCGACGTATTGTTGCTAAACGGTAAAATCCTGACCGGCCGCGATGCCGCACACAAACGTTTGGTTGATATGCTCAACAAAGGCGAAGAATTGCCGGTAGATTTCACCAACAAACTGATTTACTACGTCGGTCCGGTTGATCCAGTCCGTGACGAAGTTGTTGGCCCGGCCGGTCCGACTACTTCCACTCGTATGGATAAATTTACCCGCCAAATGCTGGAACAAACCGGCCTCCTGGGTATGATCGGTAAATCCGAACGCGGCGCAGCGACTTGTCAAGCCATTGCCGATAACAAAGCTGTTTACCTGATGGCTGTCGGCGGCGCGGCATATTTGGTTGCCAAAGCCATTAAAGCATCTAAAGTCTTGGCGTTCCCAGAATTAGGTATGGAAGCGATTTACGAATTTGAAGTCAAAGACATGCCTGTTACCGTTGCGGTGGATAGCAACGGCGAATCGGTTCACGCCATTGCGCCAAAACAATGGCAGGCAAAAATCGGTATTATTCCGGTCGAAGCTTGATATTTGACTGAATAATCAAAGGCCGTCTGAACGATTTCAGACGGCCTTTTTTTGTTTACAAATAATTCAAATGTTTTCAAACGAGTAAATTTCCCTTTTTAAAAAGCACTTGTCAAAATCAGCGTTTGAAACTAAAATTCACGGCTTATCGAGTCGGAGTGTGGCGCAGTCTGGTAGCGCACTTGCATGGGGTGCAAGGGGTCGAAGGTTCGAATCCTTTCACTCCGACCAAAGAATTGGAAAGAGCCGTTTTAAAAACGGTTCTTTTTTCGTTTGGATGATTTATCTGAATAATGTATCCGAATGGATTTTAAAACTTAATACCAATGCCGTCTGAAACAAAACCTGCTTTCTCAAAGCAGGTTTTGTTGTTTATTATAAAGCAGGGCTATTTGGTACTATCTTTCAGCGTGTCTTTATAGGTATAAAGATAAGATGCGCCGACAAAGGATGCGCCACCGACGACATTGCCCAAGAATACGGGAATCATATTGAAGAAAAATTGTCCCCATGTGATGTTTGCGCTTGCCAAAATACCTGCGGGGATAACGAACATATTGGCGACAAGGTGTTGGAAGCCGTTTAATACGAAAATCATGACGGGGAACCAAATAGCCAGCATTCGTCCGGTTGTGTTTTTAGCAGCAAAGTGCAGCCACGCGCTCATGCAGACCATCCAGTTACATGAGACCGCCGATACAAAAGCGCGACCGAAATCCATATGGACTTTTGCTTCCGCGACGACAATGGTTTTTTTTGCTACGCTGCCTTCAATCATGCCGACATAGTATCCGAGGAAAAACGCCATCGCCAGCGTACCCACCAAATTGCCCATGCAGACGATAACCCAGTTGCGCAGCAGCATTTTGGAGGAAATCCGTCCGGCCAATCTGCCTAAAGACATGATCATCATGTTACTGGTTACCAGCTCGCCGCCGCCAAGTAGGATACGAATCAAGGCGATAGGGAACACGGCTGCGCCGAGTAAAGTGGCAAAACCACTCCATTCATGAGGTATGCCGCTGACTACTTTTAAATAGGCAAGATATCCAAAGCCGATGTATCCGCCGGCTAAAACGCTCACGATTGCCAGTGTGGGAATGCTGGATTGTGCTTTGGCGCAGCTTTTGTCGAGAACAACCTGTAAAATTTCCTGTGGGTATAAATCGCGCGAAGCCATGATGTTCCTTAAAGTGGGTTGAAGAGGAAACGCCGTTTCAAAAGTGGCGCAAACTGTCGCGGTAGGGCAGTGTTATAAGGAGCCGGTGTACGGTCTTTGTTTTATCAATCAGCCTGAATTAAATCTAAAAAACAGATACGTCGCCCTGCTTTAGCTCAAAAGAAATATTATTACATTTTGCTTCTGTATTAAAAAAGGCCGTCTGAACGTTGAGGTTTCAGACGGCCTTGTTTTGAATTTTTAAACTTACAAATGTGCCAGCTTTGCATTGCCTTCGCGAGGAATAGGGCGCGGATTGCCTTGTGCATCGATGGCGACGTAAGTGAACACGGCTTCGGTGACCAGTTGGCGGTTTTCCGTTACCATATCGTTCATCAAAGTCTTCACCCATACTTCGATTTTTAGTTGCAAAGAAGTATTGCCTACGCGGACGCAATGACCGTAGCAGCATACAACGTTGCCGACCTTTACCGGTCTGATGAAATTCATTTCTTGAACGGCTACGGTTACAATTCGTCCCTGTGCGATTTCTGCCGCCAAAATACCGCCGCCCAGATCCATTTGCGACATAATCCAGCCGCCGAAGATATCCTGATTAGGATTGGTATCGCGCGGCATGGCTACCGTACGCAATAAAAGTTGTCCTTCTGGTGCAGCATGTGTTTGTTTGTTGTCAGACATAAATAATCCTGTCAAAAAAGTGCTATTTTACGCCATTTGTAGCAATAAACCTATGTAGGCCGTCTGAAAAATCAGCAGGCAAAGTGTTACAATCAACATATTCATCAGACAAAGGAGAAAGCTCATGCATCCGATTCAAGAACCACGAAATAGCGGCCTTTTGCGCGTATCCGACATTCACGAAATCTACTGGGAAGAATCAGGCAATCCTGATGGCCATCCTGTGATTTTCCTGCATGGCGGCCCCGGAGCAGGCGCATCACCTGCCTGTCGCGGCTTTTTCAATCCAGAACATTTCCGCATCGTCATTATCGATCAGCGCGGTTGCGGACGCTCCAAACCCTATGCCTGTATCGAAGACAACACCACTTGGGACTTGGTTGCCGATATTGAAAAAGTACGCGAAATGCTCGGTATTCAAAAATGGTTAGTTTTCGGCGGCTCATGGGGCAGCACCTTGTCGCTGACTTATGCCGAAACCCATCCCGAACGCGTCAGCGGCTTAGTTTTGCGCGGTATTTTCCTGTGTAGGCCGTCTGAAATGGCATGGTTGAACGAAGCAGGCGGCGTCAGCCAAATTTATCCGGCGCAATGGCAAAAATTCATTGCCCCCGTGGCCGAAAACAAACGCCAAGCCCTAATTAAAGCCTACCATGAAATGCTGTTTAGCGAAGATGAAGCCACACGCCTCAAAGCGGCCAAATCATGGGCAGATTGGGAAAGCTACCTTATTCAGTTTGAACCTAAAGACGTGGATGAAGATCCGCAAGCCTCCCTTGCTATTGCAAGAATGGAAAACCATTACTTCGTGAACGAAGGCTGGTTGCAGGGCGATAAAGCCATTTTGGCAAACATCGATAAAATCCGCCATATCCCAACCATCATCGTTCAAGGCCGCTACGACCTATGCACCCCGATGCAAAGCGCGTGGGAACTCTCGCAAGCCTTCCCTGAAGCGGAATTGAGAATCGTCCAAGCAGGCCACTCTTCTTTTGATCCCTCGCTTTCCGAAGCATTAGTGAAAGCAGTGGAGGATATTAGAAACAAGTTATAAAGCTTAATAAATAACAATGCCGTCTGAAAAAGTTTCAGACGGCATTTTTTCTATTTACATATTAAATTTAATATCATATTATCATTGCATGATATCAGTCTGAATTTTTTAGAATTTCAATATGAAATCCCTAATTTACTACGCCCATTCCGCGCAAGACAAACTCGGCAATCTCTTACCTTACGAACATTGGCAAACCTTGCAAAGCCATTCGGTAAATGTTGGTGAAATGGCGGCGGAGTTTGCTCGGGTATTTGGTACGCAGGAGATTGCCTGCCAGACGGGGAAATTGCATGATTTGGGGAAATATTCAGAAGCCTTTAATCACCGATTGCATGGCGGCCCTCCAGTCGATCACGCTACCGCCGGAGCAAAAATTGCTGTCAAGCGTTGGGGGGATGTTATCGGCAAGCTGATGGCGTTTTGCATTGCGGGGCATCATGCGGGGCTTGCAAA
This sequence comes from Neisseria sp. P0001.S005, assembly GCF_051963715.1. NCBI lineage: Bacteria > Pseudomonadati > Pseudomonadota > Betaproteobacteria > Neisseriales > Neisseriaceae > Neisseria > Neisseria sp. P0001.S005. The sequence goes on from NZ_JBQCTZ010000008.1 coordinate 21,830, forward strand.
TGGCAATGGCGAAGGTGATAACCGCCGTACGTTAAAGCAGCGTTTAGCATTGCAATTCGGCGCAGATATTCCCGCCCTCGATAACCTGTGGCAACAAGAAATCAAACTCCCTCAAAACCTGTTAGCACCGCCACTCAAAGCCGACGCGCATCATCCTTTTTTCTCCTACGCCTTCTTTACCCGAATGCTCTATTCTTGCTTGGTGGATGCCGATTATCTTGATACTGAAGCCTTTTATTCAAGCCTAGAAAACAAAGCCAGCGAGCGCGGCGGTTATCCCGATCTAAACGCCCTACAACACAATTTCAATCAATTTATCAACGATTTCAGACGACGTATCGCCCAAGCTCCAGAGAAAACTGAAGCTGAAAAACGCAATGCCGCCTTAAACCGCTTGCGCAGTGAAATTCTCGATCATGCCGTAGAACAAGCGGCACAACCGCAAGGGCTGTTCACGCTTACCGTGCCGACCGGCGGCGGCAAAACTTTCACTTCCATGGCGTTCGCGCTGGAACACGCCAAACAGCACGATATGCGGCGCGTAATTTACGTCATCCCGTTCACCAGCATCATCGAACAAAATGCCGCCGAATTCCGCAAAGCCTTTGGCGAATTGGGCGAACAAGCCGTGTTGGAACACCACAGCACCTTCAACGACGGCAAACTGCAAAATGAGGCTACCAAAGACAAATTGCGCCTTTCCTCGGAAAACTGGGACGCGCCGATTGTCGTGACCACCGCCGTGCAATTCTTCGAATCCCTCTTTGCCGACCGCTCCTCGCGCTGCCGCAAACTGCACAACATCGCAGGTTCCGTCATCATCCTCGACGAAGCGCAAATGCTGCCGCTCAATCTGTTGCTGCCCATCATGCAAGCCATCAAAGAATTGGCGCAAAACTATCATTGCTCTGTTGTCATGTGCACCGCCACCCAGCCAGCCGTGCAAGCCGAAAACGGCTTCTATCGCGGCTTTGAAAACGTGCGCGAAATCGCCCCGAAACCGACCGCACTTTTCGACAAACTGCGCCGCACCACCGTGCAGCATATCGGTACACAAACCGACGCCGACTTGCTCGCCAAACTTGCCGAACACCCGCAAATGCTCGTTATCGTCAATAACCGCCGCCATGCCCGTAGCCTCTACGACCAAGCCAAACACCTTGATGGCACATTCCACCTGACCACCTTAATGTGTGCCAAACACCGCAGCCAAAAGCTCGATGAAATCCGAGGCCGTCTGAAAAACGGCGAACCCTGCCGCGTCATCGCCACCTCCTTAATCGAAGCTGGCGTTGATGTCGATTTTCCGCTGGTGATGCGCGCCGAAGCAGGTTTAGACAGCGTTGGACAAGCCGCCGGACGTTGCAACCGTGAAGGCAAAAGGCCGTCTGAAAACAGCTTTGTCTGGATATTCGCGCCCGAAGAACAATGGAAAGCCCCGCCCGAACTTGCCACCCAAGCCGCCGTTATGCGCCTGACTGCCGACAGCTTTTCAGACGACCTCTTATCCACCCAAGCCGTTGCCGCCTACTTCGCCGAGCTTTATCAATTAAAAGGCAGCGAACTGGACAATAAAAAAATTCTGAAAATGCATAACGATACAGGGCAAAGCCTCGATTTCCCATTCCAAACCATCGCCGACAAATTCCGCATGATAGAAAGCCACATGCAGCCGCTGATTATTCCGTTCGATGGTGAGGCCGAAAACCTCATTAGCAGCCTGCACCACGCCGACCACATCGGCGGACTCTTACGCAAACTACAACCCTACACCGTCCAAATCCCCAAAAAACCCCTCGCCGCTTTGTATAAAGCAGGGCGTATTGAACCGATTAACGAGAAAAACTTTGGCAAACAGTTTTATAGGCTGATTGGACTGGATTTGTATGATGACGTGGCGGGTTTGAGTTGGGAGGATACGGCGTTTTTGAAGGGGGAGAGTTTAGTGTTTTGAGGTTGGTTATTTAATTTAAATTCTTTAGAAGTTGATTTTTATAAAATGCGAGAGTAATATATTCCACAATATTATTTATAAACTTAAGGAAAACATTATGAGTCCAATTTTGTTGGATATTAAAAGTAAATTAAATGACATTATTAATCAATTGGAATCTTCTATCTCTAGTGATGAGGCTTTAAATTACGCTAGAGGTCATTGGGCTTTTCCTGGAATAACAAAAGCTGAGCTAATTACAGAAACGAAGAGTTTAATTTCTCTCATTGAGGATAAAGGTAATGATGAAGTTGATGATAAAGATGGAACCTTATCACGTTATTTACAAGCACTAGAGTTTTTAAAATCTCATACTGTACCTGAAATTTGGAGAAATGCGAATGAAGCTGTTCCAGCTTACATCATTACAATTAATGCTTTAAAGACAGCCCTAGAACCTTTTTTGATTAAAGACGATAGTAAAGAGTTAGCTATTCAGTTAAAGAACCAAAGAAAAAGAGTTAGGAGTTTAGAGGCAACATTAAATGATCTTGAGCCTAGAACATCTCCATTAAAGGATATGGTTTCCAGTATAGAACAGGCACATGAGACAGCAGAGCAATTACCTACAGATTTGGAATCGTTAAGGGAAGCCAGGAAGACTATAGGTCAATTAGTAACTGAATCTACTGCAGATAAAACGGCAGTTTCAAATACAAAAACAAAAATAGAGGAACTTCAAGAAGAATTGAATGGTGTTTCTGAAGAGGCTCAAAAAGTATTAAAACAATGTGAAAGTGCCTATTCCGCAGCTACAAGTGTAGGATTAGCAGCGGCTTTTTCTGAGCGTTCTGATAACTTATCTAAGTCCATGTGGATATGGGTTGTTGGGTTGGTTTTATCGCTTAGTGCAGGCGGTTACTTTGGTTCAGCTCAATTACAAAAGTTACTAGAGTTAATGGCACAGAAGGATATTTCTAGTTTAAGTATGTCTATCAATTTCATTATGGCAATTTTGTCAATTGGTGCACCAGTATGGTTCTCTTGGCTGGCAACCAAACAAATTGGGCAACGGTTTAAATTATCGGAAGATTATGCCTTTAAAGCCTCTGTTTCTCGCGCTTATGAAGGTTTCCGTAGAGAAACTGCACGATTTGATAAAGAAATGGAAGCTAAATTGCTTAGTTCTGCTTTAACTCGATTAGATGAATTACCTTTACGCTTGGTTGAAGCTGAAAGTCATGGGAGCCCTTGGCATGAATTAGCCTCATCAAGTATTGTTAAACAAGCCATGTCTAAAATTCCAAGTTTTCCAGATAAAGTGAAAGAACTAGCTGGAAATGTCATAAGCAAGGAACAGGAATTAACTAAGGTTGCTCAGGTAAAAAATAAAAACGCGTCAAGAAAAAATGATGACTCATTAGATGAGGACGATGTTTAATTGATAACAGAAAAGTGCGGTCAGTTTTTCCGTTGTTTTTTAGGTTATCTGAAAACTTTTCGCACTTAACCGTGCGTGGATTGAAACTAAAGTAGTTAGATTAGTCAGCTAATCCGCCCCTTCCTTGCGAAGGGGCGTGTGTACAACCAAAAGGAGAACCAAATGAACCAAATCCGCCTACACATTTGGGGCGATTATGCCTGTTTTACCCGTCCGGAGATGAAGGTGGAGCGGGTGTCTTATGATGTCATCACGCCGTCGGCGGCGCGCGGGATTTTGGCAGCGGTGCATTGGAAGCCGGCGATTCGGTGGGTGATTGACCGGATTTATGTGTTGAAACCGATTCGGTTTGAGTCGGTGCGGCGCAATGAGTTGGGCGGCAAGATTTCGGCGGGCAAGGTCAGCGGCGCGATGAAGCGTAAGAGCGTTGCCGATTTATATACGCTGATTGAAGACGACCGCCAGCAGCGCGCGGCGACGGTGCTTAAAGATGTGGCGTATGTGATTGAAGCCCATGCGGTGCTGACGGCAAAAGCGGGGGCGGATGAAACCGTTACCAAGCATATCGAGATGTTCAAACGCCGTGCGAAAAAGGGGCAATGCTTTCAGCAGCCTTGTTTGGGCGTGCGTGAATTCCCTGCCGATTTTACTTTGATTGATGAGGGTGATCCGCTACCGCCGTCGGCGTTATCGGAAAGCGAGGCAAACCGCGATTTAGGCTGGATGCTGCACGATATTGATTTTGACCACGGCAACACGCCGCATTTTTTCCGCGCACAAATAAAAGACGGCGTGATTGATGTGCCGCCGTTTTACGCCGAGGAGGTGAAAGCATGATTCTTGCGTCCCTTGCCCACTATTACCGCCGTTTGGCAGCAGAAACCGATGAAATGGGCAACCCGAAAGTGCCGCCTTATGGCTTTAGCGAGGAAAAAATCGGCTGGATTTTGGTGTTGGATAAAGAAGGCCGTCTGAAAACCGTTGTGCCGAATCTGACTGCCGATAAAAAGCCGCAGCCGAAGCTGATGAGCGTGCCGCGCCCTGAAAAACGCACGTCGGGCATCAAGCCAAATTTTTTGTGGGATAAAACCGCATACGCGCTTGGCGTGGAAGCCAATAAAAACAAAGCTGAAGCCAAAGAAAAACCGTTTACGTCGTCTGAAAAAACCTTTGACGCCTTCAAGCAATACCATCTTGATTTACTGCAAAACAGCGACGATGAAGGCTTGCAAGCCTTGTGCCGTTTTCTGCAAAACTGGCAGCCTGCACATTTTGCTGTCGAAAATCTGCCTGCCGAAATGCTCGATGTCAACATCGCATTTTCTCTTGAAAAACCGACCGCACTTATCCATAAACGCGCAGCCGCGCAAAGCTTGTGGGCAGGCTGCCTGAAAAGCGACGAAGCGCTTGAGGGCTTGTGCCTGATTAGCGGCGACACCGCTCCGATTGCACGGCTACATCCGGCGATTAAAGGCGTATTTGGCGGGCAAAGCTCCGGCGGTTCGATTATCTCGTTTAACAAAGAAGCTTTTGCTTCGTTTGGCAAGGAGCAAGGCGCAAATGCGCCGGTTTCCGAACAATCCGCCTTTGCCTACACCACCGCGCTAAACTATCTCTTGCGCCGCGAAAATAATCACTGTTTGACCATCGGCGATGCCAGTACGGTCTTTTGGGCGGAAGCGGATGATAACGCGACCGCGCAGGCTGCCGAAGGCTTCTTCGCGCACGTGTTCACGCCGCCGGATGACGAACAAGAAAGTGCCAAAATTTTTAACGTGTTGGAACAAATCGGCAAGGGTCGTCCGCTACAAGAAATTGCGCCCGAACTCTCTGCCAATACCCGTTTTTATATCTTAGGGCTTGCCCCTAATGCCGCGCGGATTTCTGTTCGGTTTTGGCTGGACACCACGTTTGGGCAGCTGGCGGAAAATTTGGCGCAGCATTGGCAAGATTTAGCCATTGAGCCTTGCGCATGGAAAACGCCGCCGTCTATTTGGCGACTTTTATTGCAAACTGCCGTATTGGGCAAAAGCGAAAACATCTCGCCTGTGTTGGCAGGCGAAATGACCCGCGCCGTGATTTGCGGCACGCCGTATCCCTTGAGTTTGCTGTCGCAACTGATTACCCGAATCCGCGCCGACGGCGACGTGAACGGTCTGCGCGTGGCAATGATGAAAGCCGTATTAGAGCGGCGTTTTAGAAAAGGTTTTATCGAAGAAGGAGTTCCTATGAGTTTGAACAATGAAAGCCCAAATCGCGCCTATCTTTTAGGGCGGCTGTTTGCCGTGTTGGAGCGCATTCAATATCAGGCGTTGGGCGAATTAAACGCCGGCATTGCCGACCGCTATTACGGCTCTGCCTCCGCCGTGCCGTTTTCGGTTTTTCCGCGCCTTTTGTCGGGTGCAAAACACCATTTGTCGCGCTTGCGTAAAGACAAAGCCGGCATGGCGGTGAATTTGGATAAAGATTTGGGCGAAATCATTGCCAAACTGCCCGAGACCTTTCCACGCCATTTGAGCATTGACGAGCAAGGCCGCTTCGCCATCGGCTATTACCATCAAAAACAAAGCTATTTTGCTAAAAAAGAAACTGCTGAAACTATTGAAAACTAAGGAGCCAGAAAATGTCTGCCATTCAAAACCGCTATGAATTTGTTTACTTTTTTGATGTAACCAACGGCAACCCCAACGGCGATCCCGATGCGGGCAATATGCCGCGTCTTGACCCCGAATCCAGTAAAGGTTTGGTAACCGATGTCTGCTTAAAACGCAAAATCCGTAATTTTGTCGAAATCAGCAGCGAAAACGAAGCCGGTTACGAAATCTACGTCAAAGAAAAAAGCGTGTTAAACCTGCAAAACAAACGCGCTTATGAAGCGCTTGGCATTGAGTCGGAAGCCAAAAAACTACCCAAAGACGAAGCCAAAGCCCGCGACATTACCGCGTGGATGTGCAAAAACTTCTTTGATATCCGTACCTTTGGCGCCGTGATGACCACCGAAGTCAACAGCGGACAAGTGCGCGGCCCGGTACAACTGGCGTTTGCCCAATCCATCGACCCGATTGTGCCGCTGGAAGTTTCCATCACCCGCATGGCGGTAACCAACGAAAAAGACTTGGAAAAAGAACGCACTATGGGGCGCAAATACATCGTTCCTTACGCGCTCTACCGCGTGCACGGCTTTATCTCCGCCAACCTTGCCGCCAAAACCGGTTTTTCAGATGACGACTTAGCCAAACTCTGGCAAGCCCTGACGCTGATGTTTGAACACGACCGCTCCGCCGCCCGTGGCGAAATGGCAGCGCGCAAACTGATTGTTTTCAAACACGACAGCACACTCGGCAGCCAGCCTGCACATAAATTGTTTGACGCCGTGAAAGTTGAACGTGTCAGCGGCGAAAGCGGCACCCCGGCCAGCGGTTTTGGCGATTATAAAATCAGCGTGGTTTCAGACGGCTTAAATGGCGTGAGTGTGGAAGAGTTGCTGTAAAAACACTTAAAAAGATGACCGCACTTTTAACCGAAACCCAAGGGGAAAATCAGGACACGCGCCTGATTCCCCTTTCCGCTCTGCAACACTACGCCTTCTGCCCGCGTCAATGCGCCTTGATTCACAACGAGCAGGCGTGGGCGGAGAATTATTTAACCGCGCAGGGCAAGGCGTTGCATGAGCGAGTTGATTCTGGCGAGCCGGAAACGCGCAAGGGCGTGCGCTTCGAGCGGACGGTGCATGTGTCGGCGGAGAAACTGGGCATCAGCGGCGTGTTGGATTTGGTGGAAGTGGACACAAAAACAGGCCGTCTGAAACCCGTCGAATACAAACGCGGCAAGCCCAAACCCGACCTGATGGACGAAATCCAGCTTTGCGCCCAAGGCTTGTGCTTGGAAGAAATGAAGGGGCAAACCGTTAACGAAGGCGCGCTGTGGTATATGCAAACCCGCCACCGCGTCCCCGTCGTGTTTTCAGACGACCTACGTGCCCAAACACTCGCCACCATCGCTGCCGTGGGCGATCTCCTAAACAGCGGACAAACGCCGCCGCCCGACTACGGCAAACGCTGCAAAGCCTGTTCGCTGGTGGAGATTTGCCAGCCGGAGTTGTTGGGGAAACGGGATAGGAGTGTGGGGTATGTGAAGGGGTTGTTTGGGGAAGATTAAAAAATACACAATAGATGTGTAAGTACTTTTATGATGGGATAAACAATAAATGAGTCGAAAAAGTATTTTAGAATTGAACGCTAATGAAGCAAGACAATTTTTTTTGAAACATGAAAGCTATTGCAATATTGATTTACCTAAATATTTTTCATTCTCTGAATTATTAGAGAAAATATCTAATGAATATTCAGGGAAATCGTTGGGAGATTTTTCAGACAAAAAGAAAATGACGAATTTAGATGATGTGAATTATCTTTTATATGCCAATAAAGATGGGAAATTATCATGGAGACCATTGCAGATTATAAATCCTTTAGTATATGTGGCATTGGTACATAAAATTACCGAACAGGAAAATTGGGAAAAGCTACAAGCAAGATTTAAGAAATTTAGTAAAAATGAAAAAATAAAATGCTTAAGCATACCCGTTCAATCAGAAAGTAAACAATCTGACAAAGCTCAGCAAATTTCAAATTGGTGGGAACAAGTAGAACAGCAGTCTATTTTGCTCTCCTTAGAGTATGACTACGTTTTTGATACAGATGTGGCAGATTGTTATGGTTCAATATATACGCATTCGATTGCATGGGCGGTAGAAGGCAAGAAAATCGCTAAAGAAAATAGAAAAAATGGTTTGTTAGGTAACTTTATTGATAAAAGCATTCAAAATGCGCAAAACCAGCAAACAAACGGTATTCCACAAGGTTCTGTTTTAATGGATTTTATCGCTGAAATCATATTGGGTTACATTGACAGGATTCTAGGTGCTTTCTTAAAGAAGCAAAAAATAACGAATTATCAAATCTTACGTTATCGTGATTATTATCGAATTTTTGTTTGTAATCATAATGATGGTGAAAGAATTCTAAAAATACTGTCTGGCATTATGATGCCGTTTGGATTTAAGCTAAATGCAAGTAAAACAAAAGGAAGCCAAGATGTTATTACTCAATCGATAAAAAAGGACAAACTGGCTTGGTTAGCTATTCCTCAAAATAATCGAATCAGTTTACAAAAGCAACTTTTGCTTATTAGACAGCATAGTATTAATCATGCTAATTCTGGTAGTTTAAATACCGCATTGAATAAATTCGATAAACAGATAGAGAGAATTAGAAATAAAAAAGGAAAAGTGCGTAATATAGAGCAACTTATTAGTATTGCAACAGATATTGCATACCATAATCCGAAGGTAATACCAGTGTGCTGCGCAATTATTAGTAAATTACTTTCAGAATTGGACGATAGCAAGCACATATCTTTATTAGTTCATGCAAAATTAAGCAAAATGCCTAACTCAGGATTTGCACAAATTTGGCTGCAAAGGATGTTGAAAGATAATTTAAGTTATTTTAAATTTTCAGAAAAAATATGTGAATTGAATAATGGTCAGATAAGTTTGTGGAATTACGACTGGGTAAATAGTCCGAATATGTTAAATATATTGAAGAACACATCTATTTTCTTGCAAGCTGAATTTGATAAATTGGATAGTATTATTCCTAATAATGAAATTGACCTTTTTGATTATTAGCAAATAAATGCAGATACCTAATTTTCAGCTAATCCCCCAACAAAAGCAGAATTGAACCCCAAGGAGTTTTCCCCATGCGCAAACTGCAAAACACGCTCTATATCACCACCCAAGGCAGCTATCTGCATAAGGAGCGGGAGACGCTGGTGGTGGAGCAGGAGCGCAAGAAGGTGGCGCAATTGCCGGTGCATTCTATCGGGCATATTTTCTGTTTTGGGAATGTGCTGGTGTCGCCGTTTTTGTTGGGGTTTTGCGGCGAAAATAATGTGAATTTGGCGTTTTTTACCGAAAACGGACGTTTCTTGGGGCGACTTCAGGGGCGGCAGAGCGGTAATGTGCTGTTGCGTCGGGCGCAGTATCGGGTGTCGGAGCAAAATCCTGTGCCGATTGCGCGCAATATCATTGCGGCGAAGATTCAGGCGGGTAAGCGGGTGCTTCAGCGGCAGATTCGCAATTACGGTGAGAATGCGGCGATTCAAAGTGCGGTCGATGCTTTGAACATTTCGCTGCGGCAGTTGAAGGGCGCGGCGGAGCTGGACGTGGTGCGCGGTATTGAAGGCGACGCGGCGGCGCGTTATTTCGGCGTATTCGGGCAGCTTTTGAGCGAAAAAAGCGGCTTTACTTTTGACGGGCGCAACCGCCGTCCGCCCAGAGACGGGGTGAATGCGCTGTTGTCGTTCGTGTACAGTCTGTTGGGCAAGGACATCAGCGGCGCGCTGCAAGGCGTGGGGCTGGATCCGCAAGTGGGTTTTCTACACGCCGACCGGCCAGGGCGCGACAGTTTGGCGCAGGATATTTTGGAAGAATTCCGCGCGTGGTGGGCGGACAGGTTGGTGTTGTCGCTGATTAACCGCGGGCAAATCAAACCACAGGATTTCGTTACCGAGGCAAGCGGCGCGGTAAGCTTAAAAGCCGATGCGCGTAAGCTGCTGTTCCAAGCCTTGCAGGCGAAAAAGCAAGAGAAAATTGTCCATCCGTTTTTAGGCGAAGAAGTGGAAATCGGTTTGCTGCCGTATATTCAGGCCATGCTGTTGGCGCGGCACTTGCGCGGAGATTTAGCGGAATATCCGCCGTTTTTGATGAGATAGGTTTGCAGGTCGTCTGAAAACGGGTTGGACATTTTCAGACGACCTCTAAAGCAGCCTGCACATGGGAATACACAATGCTGATGCTGATTACTTACGATATTTCGCTGGAAGATGCCGAAGGACAGGCAAGGCTGAGACGCGTGGCGAAATTGTGTCTGGACTACGGGGTGCGCGTGCAATATTCAGTGTTCGAATGCGACATTGCGCCCGACCAGTGGGTTGTTTTAAAGGACAAACTTTTGAAAACCTACAACCCCGAAACCGACAGCCTGCGCTTTTACCATCTGGGCAGCAAATGGCGGCGCAAAGTGGAACACCACGGCGCAAAACCGGCGGTGGATGTGTTTAAGGATACGTTGATTGTGTGAATCGCCAACCTACGGTTCTCATGAAAATGCGGCAGGGTTGGCGAATGGGGATTGTTCTTTAACAATCAGGATATTGCGAATGTGGGTGTAACGGAAAAGGCTGTGTTATACTCGCGTTCGCGCTTTTCTTGTGAGCTTAGCGAAATCGGGGCTGCGAAACCTGATGGGGCAAGGCTTTTGAGAGAGGCTCAGCCGCCTTCAGGCGGCTGTGTGTTGAAACTAGTTTGCGCCTTACGCCTAGTTCGGTCTTGCTCACCAGCCGCCTTCAGGCGGCTGTGTGTTGAAACGGCCTTGGGATTATTGTTCGGAAGGGAGTTTGAGCAGCCGCCTTCAGGCGGCTGTGTGTTGAAACGTGTTGGACGAGCCGGCAGAGAGTTGGCTGCTGTTCAGCCGCCTTCAGGCGGCTGTGTGTTGAAACGCTCACCGCCGATAAAGAACATATCGCCCTGCACCAGCCGCCTTCAGGCGGCTGTGTGTTGAAACATGCAGTACGAATTTGGGGCGTTCGGCATCGCCGCAGCCGCCTTCAGGCGGCTGTGTGTTGAAACGCCATTGCCGCGATGATTTCAGAAGTTGCCGCCCCAGCCGCCTTCAGGCGGCTGTGTGTTGAAACCGCTCAATACGCCGATTTTTGCGACATCCGCCTACCAGCCGCCTTCAGGCGGCTGTGTGTTGAAACCAATGTATTCATTTTTAATCCTTTCTTTTAAATAACCAGCCGCCTTCAGGCGGCTGTGTGTTGAAACTCGACAAAAGCGAGCGTCAATGCGATTGAGAAAGGCCAGCCGCCTTCAGGCGGCTGTGTGTTGAAACTCTAATGGCGGCACCCATGTGAACTCGTAGCTGATCCAGCCGCCTTCAGGCGGCTGTGTGTTGAAACATATAACTTCTTTCAACTTTGGTTTAATCTATGGCCCAGCCGCCTTCAGGCGGCTGTGTGTTGAAACGGCTGTATTGGTTGAAAGGTATAGTCCGCATCAGCCAGCCGCCTTCAGGCGGCTGTGTGTTGAAACTAGATTATATGATGTTGATTATCATGAAGACGAACAGCCGCCTTCAGGCGGCTGTGTGTTGAAACCTGATAATACTGAGTCTCAGACACAGGGTTCGCCTCCAGCCGCCTTCAGGCGGCTGTGTGTTGAAACAATTTTCCGATAGTTTTTGTGTTGACAATGTGACCCCAGCCGCCTTCAGGCGGCTGTGTGTTGAAACGCCGCCGGGATTGGTGCGGACATTGTGGTAGATGCCGGAACCAGCCGCCTTCAGGCGGCTGTGTGTTGAAACTTGGGTTTGCTGCTGATGACCCTGCTGCTTCCCCAGCCGCCTTCAGGCGGCTGTGTGTTGAAACTTGCCCGATTCGCGCAGGATGGCTTCTTGGCGGCCCAGCCGCCTTCAGGCGGCTGTGTGTTGAAACCCATATGGTAGTTTTTGCAGTTTTTGCAGCTTTTCCAGCCGCCTTCAGGCGGCTGTGTGTTGAAACAAAGACATTGAAAACCTTGCCACTCGCTTGGGCGACCCAGCCGCCTTCAGGCGGCTGTGTGTTGAAACAATAGTAATCTACAACATAGACATCAATCGATTAACCCAGCCGCCTTCAGGCGGCTGTGTGTTGAAACATTTTGGACTGGCGAGCAATTTAATGAGGGGCGCCCAGCCGCCTTCAGGCGGCTGTGTGTTGAAACGATTTGTACGGTGTATTCTTTGCGGTCATGCGGCCCAGCCGCCTTCAGGCGGCTGTGTGTTGAAACTCATCCTTTTTAGTCTTCATCAGGCGGTATTTCCCCAGCCGCCTTCAGGCGGCTGTGTGTTGAAACCCGCTCAATACGCCGATTTTTGCGACATCAGCCTATCCAGCCGCCTTCAGGCGGCTGTGTGTTGAAACGCTTTCTTTAGGGCTGCGGCTTTTAATACGTTTTCCAGCCGCCTTCAGGCGGCTGTGTGTTGAAACTTTCATAAATGTAAACCAATGCGTTGCCGTTTGACCAGCCGCCTTCAGGCGGCTGTGTGTTGAAACAAACCATCCAGCCCAAACAGGCATTTCTAACGGACCAGCCGCCTTCAGGCGGCTGTGTGTTGAAACCCCCGTTTCAAGCTCGACGACGCCGCGCAGAATCGCCAGCCGCCTTCAGGCGGCTGTGTGTTGAAACTTTGTTAACTTGGTTGACAAAGTCATCACATTCGCCCCAGCCGCCTTCAGGCGGCTGTGTGTTGAAACCCGATTCTCGCTGCCCAATCAGCGATTTCTTTCTCCCAGCCGCCTTCAGGCGGCTGTGTGTTGAAACCATGCCTGGCTGCGACTGTATTGATGGAATGGGATCCAGCCGCCTTCAGGCGGCTGTGTGTTGAAACCAGTTTGCCAGCAGCGCAATGAGCCAGCCGATTGGCCAGCCGCCTTCAGGCGGCTGTGTGTTGAAACGCTGACGGTTTTTTTATTGGGGTAGGCGTTGTCTCCAGCCGCCTTCAGGCGGCTGTGTGTTGAAACTCGTTAACGTCGCCGATCCATTTGGTCAGGTCTTTCCAGCCGCCTTCAGGCGGCTGTGTGTTGAAACAATCATCGTATTCAGGGCTTGGAGCGTCTCGGCATCCAGCCGCCTTCAGGCGGCTGTGTGTTGAAACCTGATGCGGTAAATTCGGAAACGAGGTATTCGCCTCCAGCCGCCTTCAGGCGGCTGTGTGTTGAAACAAAGTCGCCCTGACCAGCGAAACAGGCGAGCCGTCCAGCCGCCTTCAGGCGGCTGTGTGTTGAAACATCTCTATCGTCCGTTGTCGAAGTCAAGTCTGACCAGCCGCCTTCAGGCGGCTGTGTGTTGAAACCTAAAACTTTTATGCAATATAAAACAAGGCGTTACCAGCCGCCTTCAGGCGGCTGTGTGTTGAAACAACAACATGGCTTCTGATGTTAATCTCATACTCATACCAGCCGCCTTCAGGCGGCTGTGTGTTGAAACTAAAAAAGGAATGCTAATGAGGTATGTACTACATCCCCAGCCGCCTTCAGGCGGCTGTGTGTTGAAACAAGTTCTATCAAGTATGGATTTTCCCAATCGCAGCCCAGCCGCCTTCAGGCGGCTGTGTGTTGAAACTATCGAATTGGATTTGATGGACGAGTATGGAATGGCCAGCCGCCTTCAGGCGGCTGTGTGTTGAAACCATAGGCTCAGTCGCAGAACCTCTCATATCGGGATCCAGCCGCCTTCAGGCGGCTGTGTGTTGAAACTAATTACTCAAATGCCTGGACGAATTGATAAGCAACCAGCCGCCTTCAGGCGGCTGTGTGTTGAAACCGGCCATCATGGCGTTTTTGTGCGCCATCAGCGGCCCAGCCGCCTTCAGGCGGCTGTGTGTTGAAACGACCATCGCGCGGCGGCTCAAACCCGAGCTGATCGCCAGCCGCCTTCAGGCGGCTGTGTGTTGAAACACTTAAATGTCCACTATTGCGATGAAATCATCCGCCAGCCGCCTTCAGGCGGCTGTGTGTTGAAACCAGCCGGTTCAGACGACATCAGCAGAAAACTGGCTCCAGCCGCCTTCAGGCGGCTGTGTGTTGAAACACGCACCGTCGTCAGCGGCTCGGTATCCGAAATCACCAGCCGCCTTCAGGCGGCTGTGTGTTGAAACTTTCCTGTCCGAAAACAATTTACAAAAGGCATGCTCCAGCCGCCTTCAGGCGGCTGTGTGTTGAAACACCTAGACATCCGAAACCACCTACACCAGTCCCTGTCCAGCCGCCTTCAGGCGGCTGTGTGTTGAAACTAATCCAGCGATACCAAGCCGAAATCATCGTCTCCCAGCCGCCTTCAGGCGGCTGTGTGTTGAAACAACCCGAGGCAGTCATCGGCAGTACAAACACCCCCCAGCCGCCTTCAGGCGGCTGTGTGTTGAAACATCTACGCGGTCAAGCAGATATTGCGGCCAACTGACCAGCCGCCTTCAGGCGGCTGTGTGTTGAAACCAGGGATTTGTTCGTGTGGGATTTGAAGGTCTGCCAGCCGCCTTCAGGCGGCTGTGTGTTGAAACGTTGCCGTCATCGCTTACAACCTGATAAAGACAGGCCAGCCGCCTTCAGGCGGCTGTGTGTTGAAACATCTTCTCATGAGATGGCTAGAAAACTTGGTTGGAGCCAGCCGCCTTCAGGCGGCTGTGTGTTGAAACAAGTGGGCGCCGACTGGCGCAATCATCGTAGTTGATCCAGCCGCCTTCAGGCGGCTGTGTGTTGAAACGGCCAAGTAGTCGGCGGCGGCTTCATAATATTTGCCTGCCAGCCGCCTTCAGGCGGCTGTGTGTTGAAACCATATTTAGATAATATTCATACATAAAATATGGATCCAGCCGCCTTCAGGCGGCTGTGTGTTGAAACGACTGTAAATCAAAATGTTAATGTCGGTAGAGTACCAGCCGCCTTCAGGCGGCTGTGTGTTGAAACAAAGGCTTCTTGGAATGCGCCGGCGTCTTCGGATTCCAGCCGCCTTCAGGCGGCTGTGTGTTGAAACAGGAAAGGCATTGCAACGGTATGCGACAACGGCAGCCAGCCGCCTTCAGGCGGCTGTGTGTTGAAACGTATGCGTTATTTTTGGGATTATTGTGAAAGCAACCCAGCCGCCTTCAGGCGGCTGTGTGTTGAAACATGGTATTCCTGATTTGACTATTCCGACTGAGCCTCCAGCCGCCTTCAGGCGGCTGTGTGTTGAAACCATCGTTTCCTTAATTTATTTTTCCGCCCACATTGCCAGCCGCCTTCAGGCGGCTGTGTGTTGAAACCTTTCTATTTTGGTCTTGTTGTTGCGCTTTTTGTCCAGCCGCCTTCAGGCGGCTGTGTGTTGAAACAGGAAGTCGCCGCAAACCAAGCAGGGCGTGCTGCCAGCCGCCTTCAGGCGGCTGTGTGTTGAAACTACAGGTGTTGGAGAATGATTAAAGGCGTTGAGTCCAGCCGCCTTCAGGCGGCTGTGTGTTGAAACTACATAGCCATCGTACATCAGATTTTGAGGACTTTCCAGCCGCCTTCAGGCGGCTGTGTGTTGAAACACAAGTTGCTGCTCCATTTTTAACGATTTTTGTATCCAGCCGCCTTCAGGCGGCTGTGTGTTGAAACACATCATCAGACTTGACATCGACAACGGACGATAACCAGCCGCCTTCAGGCGGCTGTGTGTTGAAACCCCCTTGACACCCAAAATTTCAATTCCTTAAAATCCCAGCCGCCTTCAGGCGGCTGTGTGTTGAAACTCTTTTGTCGGGTTTGGGGTCGTCTGAAAAAGATCCAGCCGCCTTCAGGCGGCTGTGTGTTGAAACTCAAGGCACTGTTATAAAAGAGATAGACAAAAAAACCAGCCGCCTTCAGGCGGCTGTGTGTTGAAACATGGAAAGCGAGCAGTTTGAAAAACTGTCGCCAACCCAGCCGCCTTCAGGCGGCTGTGTGTTGAAACATCAAGAACCTCACTTCCTGACTTGTTTATACGTCCAGCCGCCTTCAGGCGGCTGTGTGTTGAAACTGTCGAAGTCGCAGTCTATCGCAAATTCATGATGCCAGCCGCCTTCAGGCGGCTGTGTGTTGAAACCATGTAGGTTATAATAAAAAAACCGCCTGAAATCGTCCAGCCGCCTTCAGGCGGCTGTGTGTTGAAACCCCCTGTAACTGAAAAGAAGATGCAAGAGAAAAGCCAGCCGCCTTCAGGCGGCTGTGTGTTGAAACCTGATGGAGCAATGGAGTTTGAGATTAAAGGGGTACCAGCCGCCTTCAGGCGGCTGTGTGTTGAAACTTTCCGTGAAGATGGTTATCTCAATGCCACTCAAACCAGCCGCCTTCAGGCGGCTGTGTGTTGAAACAGCGAAATAATGTAGGTCGATTTAGATTGAGATACCCAGCCGCCTTCAGGCGGCTGTGTGTTGAAACATCCTCAAAGTACCAAGACTTTGCCGCACCGGTGCCAGCCGCCTTCAGGCGGCTGTGTGTTGAAACAAAACCAACTGAACCAGTTTCACAAGGATAATCCCCAGCCGCCTTCAGGCGGCTGTGTGTTGAAACCTGCTAAGTGTATTGTAAAGCATCCCAATAGTGTGCCCAGCCGCCTTCAGGCGGCTGTGTGTTGAAACGAGCTTGTCTAGCGTCTGCCCCAATACATCGCCTGCCAGCCGCCTTCAGGCGGCTGTGTGTTGAAACTTACTTTCGGCAACGCGCACGATGACGACTTGCGCCAGCCGCCTTCAGGCGGCTGTGTGTTGAAACGGGCAGTGGGATTGTACCGCCGTCCGAAATCATCCAGCCGCCTTCAGGCGGCTGTGTGTTGAAACTGTAATCTTGGCAGTCACGCCGAATGGCTTGAGCCAGCCGCCTTCAGGCGGCTGTGTGTTGAAACCGCCAAGCAAATGATGGCGGCGAAGCGCGAGGGTCCAGCCGCCTTCAGGCGGCTGTGTGTTGAAACATATCGCATCAATACCTATCGGAAAGGCGTTTTGCCAGCCGCCTTCAGGCGGCTGTGTGTTGAAACTAACACGGCGGTCGGAACAATAAACGCCGCCAATCCCAGCCGCCTTCAGGCGGCTGTGTGTTGAAACAACCGATACCCTGCCATCATCCACGGCGAGGCGACCAGCCGCCTTCAGGCGGCTGTGTGTTGAAACACAAAACGTTTGGCTTAAGCACAAACATTCAGTTCCAGCCGCCTTCAGGCGGCTGTGTGTTGAAACCGAGAAGAAGCAATGGGTATTTGAAGGCATGAAGCCAGCCGCCTTCAGGCGGCTGTGTGTTGAAACCTGCGCGCCTACGCGGCAGCAAAGACAGACGTCCCAGCCGCCTTCGGGCGGCTGTGTGTTGAAACTACTCAAAATGGAGATTGTGGCATTGGCTCTAATCCAGCCGCCTTCGGGCGGCTGTGTGTTGAAACCATCGCCGCGCGCACATTGGCATGGCGATCAAACCAGCCGCCTTCGGGCGGCTGTGTGTTGAAACGTTTGCTGTCAGGTTTGGCAGCCCCAGCCCGTAGGCCAGCCGCCTTCGGGCGGCTGTGTGTTGAAACCAGCGAAATATCAGCCGTCTGAGCATCAGGAATATCCAGCCGCCTTCGGGCGGCTGTGTGTTGAAACAGATTGTGTTGCCATGATAAGCCCCTTTCCGGGGCCCAGCCGCCTTCGGGCGGCTGTGTGTTGAAACCTGAAGGTCATGACATTAAAGATATGAATGTTTGGCCAGCCGCCTTCGGGCGGCTGTGTGTTGAAACTTCGTCATTCAGAATGGTACATATCTAACAAAGGATCCAGCCGCCTTCGGGCGGCTGTGTGTTGAAACTTCGTGGGGTATTTTTAGGTCAGGTATGCCGTCCCAGCCGCCTTCGGGCGGCTGTGTGTTGAAACCTGCTCCAATCCGAATCTTTATTTCTATTATTTCCAGCCGCCTTCGGGCGGCTGTGTGTTGAAACCCACGCGCATTTAAAGACAACATCTATTTTTCAGCCAGCCGCCTTCGGGCGGCTGTGTGTTGAAACCGCTGTCGGTGCCGCGTCAAACCCCTGTCGCGCAGTCCAGCCGCCTTCGGGCGGCTGTGTGTTGAAACTTGGCCAACCATGATTTTTTTCCTGCGCGCACCAAACCAGCCGCCTTCGGGCGGCTGTGTGTTGAAACCACGATACGCGACACAAGGCACTGACGCGCATGGCCCAGCCGCCTTCGGGCGGCTGTGTGTTGAAACACAAAACACCGCTTGGGGTGCGTATGCGTTATTTTCCAGCCGCCTTCGGGCGGCTGTGTGTTGAAACTGCTAATGAATTCGGTTTCGATTTGATCCAGTGTCCAGCCGCCTTCGGGCGGCTGTGTGTTGAAACTTGAACAGAATCAAAAACACCGCTAACTTTGTTAGCCAGCCGCCTTCGGGCGGCTGTGTGTTGAAACTATTGGTGCGGTTGTAATCGGCGTTGCTGCTGCTACCAGCCGCCTTCGGGCGGCTGTGTGTTGAAACATGTCATTTATAGTATGACCCTCAGGAATTTTTTCCCAGCCGCCTTCGGGCGGCTGTGTGTTGAAACTTAGGCTTTTGGACTATAAACACACATCAAGCGACCCAGCCGCCTTCGGGCGGCTGTGTGTTGAAACTTCAGCAAGCATGGACGCGGCACGGATGAAATCTTCGTCCCAGCCGCCTTCGGGCGGCTGTGTGTTGAAACGGGCGTACCGGCGCGACCATCAGCGCAGCAGGCGGTGCCAGCCGCCTTCGGGCGGCTGTGTGCTGAAATTCTAGTAACTACGAACTCTATGACGACCTATTCCGTCAGCCGCCTTTGGGTGGCTGTATGTTCAAATATCGTCCAAGCAGGCTACTCTTCTTCGGTGCGCAGGAAATTGCCTGCCAAACGGGACAGCTTCATGACTTAGGGAAACATTCGGAAGCCTTTAACCGCCGATTGTATGGTGGCCCATCAGTCGATCATGCTACCGCCGGAGCGAAAATTGCAAAAATGCTTGCTTTATAGTTAATTCCAAAGTATAAGCTGTTGTTCTCTTTCTTAGGCTAGATAACTTTAATTAATGAATTAAAAGGAAAAAATAATGGAAAATAAACAAACCAATTCGACCATCAAATCTCGTGCGGCGGTAGCATTTGCCCCAAATCAACCCTTACAAATTGTGGAAATCGACGTAGAAATGCCTCGAAAAGGCGAGGTGTTAATTCGTAACACTCACACGGGCGTGTGCCATACAGATGCATTTACGTTATCAGGAAGCGATCCTGAAGGTGTATTTCCTGTGGTGCTTGGACATGAAGGTGCGGGTGTAGTCGTTGCTGTGGGTGAAGGTGTGTCGAGCGTAAAACCAGGTGATCACGTCATTCCTCTTTATACCGCTGAATGTGGCGAATGTGAGTTTTGTCGTTCAGGTAAAACCAACTTATGTGTCTCAGTACGTGATACGCAAGGTAAAGGCTTAATGCCAGATGGTACAACGCGTTTTTCTTATCAAGGTCAGCCGATCTATCACTATATGGGCTGTTCGACTTTCAGTGAATACTCTGTTGTTGCAGAAGTTTCACTGGCAAAAATCAACCCAGAAGCAAACCACGAACAAGTATGCTTACTCGGCTGCGGCGTTACCACAGGTATTGGTGCGGTACATAATACGGCAAAAGTGCAAGAAGGCGACTCTGTTGCCGTGTTTGGCTTGGGGGCGATTGGTTTGGCTGTCGTGCAAGGTGCGCGTCAAGCCAAAGCGGGGCGCATTATCGCTATTGATACTAATTCAGCAAAATTCGAGTTGGCAAAACAGTTCGGTGCAACGGATTGTTTAAACCCGAACGATTACGATAAACCGATTAAAGATGTGTTGTTAGACATCAATAAATGGGGCATTGACCATACCTTTGAATGTATTGGCAATGTAAATGTAATGCGTCAGGCATTAGAAAGTGCGCACCGTGGTTGGGGGCAATCCATTATCATAGGCGTAGCGGGTGCAGGACAAGAAATTTCAACTCGTCCGTTCCAGTTGGTGACCGGTCGCGTTTGGAAAGGTACGGCGTTTGGTGGTGTGAAAGGTCGCTCTGAACTGCCGAAAATGGTGGAAGATTCAATGAAAGGCGACATTGAGTTAGAACCGTTTGTGACCCATACAATGACACTCGATCAAATCAATGAAGCCTTTGAGTTGATGCACGAAGGTAAATCGATCCGCGCTGTTATTCATTACTAAGGCCCGAGATGAAACTGATTGAACAACATCAAATTTTTGGTGGTTCGCAACAAGTTTGGGCACACCATGCCCAAACGCTTCAATGCGAAATGAAATTTGCTGTCTATTTGCCGGATAATCAGGAGAATCGATCGCTTGGTGTGATTTATTGGCTTTCCGGCTTGACGTGTACGGAACAAAATTTCATTACCAAATCAGGCTTTCAACGTTATGCGGCAGAACATCAAGTGATTGTGGTTGCTCCCGATACCAGCCCTCGCGGAGAGCAAGTGCCGAACGATGCTGCTTACGATTTAGGGCAAGGTGCGGGCTTTTATCTTAATGCAACCGAGCAGCCTTGGGCGACGAATTATCAAATGTATGATTATATTTTGAATGAGTTGCCCCGTCTGATTGAGGAAAATTTTCCTACCAACGGTAAATGTTCCATTATGGGACATTCAATGGGCGGACACGGTGCATTGGTATTGGCATTGCGAAACCGGGAACGTTATCAAAGTGTTTCTGCCTTTTCGCCCATTTTGTCGCCCAGTCTCGTGCCTTGGGGGGAGAAAGCCTTTTCTGCTTATTTAGGAAAAGATCGTGAAAAATGGCAGCAATATGATGCTGGCTCGCTCATTCAACAAGGCTATAAAGTGCAAGGTATGCGCATTGATCAGGGCTTGGAAGATGAGTTTTTGCCAACACAATTGCGTACCGAAGATTTTATTGAAACCTGTCGTGCGGCAAATCAGCCGATCAATGTGCGCTTCCATAAAGGCTACGATCATAGCTATTATTTCATCGCCAGTTTTATTGGTGAGCATATTGCCTATCATGCGGCATTTTTGAAGTAAGTCGAAGAAGTGATTTGTGAATCGATCAAACGTTGGAGTGAGCGTTAATTTTTATGTTAACGAAAATAATGCTATCAAAATGAGCTAGCTTGCCTACTCTACTTAAATATCTCCCCATTCTAATCCGAATCGCTGTAAATATTTCCTCAATCGGTCGCTGTCATTGACTTTTGCCCTTTCTGTTCGGGAGACGTTGAACAATGCACGGCCGGCGGTGGCCATATTGGGATGTTTGCGGCATTCGTCGATAACGTGTTGCAGTTGTAGCTTGTCGAATAAATCCAATGTATCCCAATCGACTTTATCGGGGTAGTCTTGTGTTTTTTCAGACGGCCTTTTATGTAGGAGGCCGTCTGAAAAGGGTTCTTCCGACCATAACCATTTGAGGCGTTCAATTTCAGCTTTGACTTGTTCTACCTGTATCCTGCCTTGTGGCGCGAGTGTGGCCAGGCGTATGATGCTGGCGGCGAGGTCGCGGAAGTTGCCGCGCCATGGTGCTTGGTTAGAGTGGGCAAAGTCAAGGTAGGCGGCTAGGGCTTCTTTGTTGAAGCGGGTGGTTCGGCCGAGTTCTTGCGAGGCTAGGGCGAGCTGGTGTTCGACGTTGGGCTCGATGTCTTCGCGGCGGTTGGCGAGTGCGGGTAGTGGGTAATTCCAGATGTTGATGCGGGCGAACAGGTCTTCGCGGAAGCGTCCGGCGCGGATTTCGTGGCGTAGATCGCGGTTGGTGCCGGCGATGAGTTGGAAGTCGCTTTTGACTTCGCTGTCGCTGCCGACGGGATAAAAGTGTTTTTCTTCAATGGCTTTGAGCAACATGGCTTGCTCGTCTAAGCCTAATTCTCCGATTTCGTCTAAAAACAATACGCCGCCGTCGGCAGTTTTCAGATAGCCTTCACGTTTTTCTGCGGCGCCGGTAAAGGCGCCTTTTTTGTGGCCGAACAGGGCAGATGCTGCGCCGTCGCTGCGAAGAGTGGCGCAGTTTACATCGACAAATGTGCCTTTAATCAGATGGCGCGCTTTTTTCAATTCAAAAATCCTGCGTGCCAGCATGGATTTGAGACCTTTGCAAAATTCCCCAAAATCCCCTAAATTCCCACCAAGACATTTAGGGGATTTTCCATGAGCACCTTCTTCCAGCAAACCGCACAAGCCATGATCGCCAAACACATCGACCGCTTCCCACTATTGAAGTTGGATCAAGTGATTGATTGGCAGCCGATCGAACAGTACCTGAATCGTCAAAGAACCCGTTACCTTAGAGACCACCGCGGCCGTCCCGCCTATCCCCTGTTGTCCATGTTCAAAGCCGTCCTGCTCGGACAATGGCACAGCCTCTCCGATCCCGAACTAGAACACAGCCTCATCACCCGCATCGATTTCAACCTGTTTTGCCGTTTTGAAGAACTGAGCATCCCCGATTACAGCACCTTATGCCGCTACCGCAATTGGCTGGCGCAAGACGACACCCTGTCCGAATTGCTGGAACTGATTAACCGCCAACTGACCGAAAAAAACCTAAAAGTAGAGAAGGCATCCGCCGCCGTCATTGACGCCACCATTATTCAAACTGCCGGCAGCAAACAGCGTCAGGCTATAGAAGTCGATGAAGAAGGACAAGTCAGCGGCCAAACCACACCGAGCAAAGACAGCGATGCCCGTTGGACAAAGAAAAACGGTCTCTACAAACTCGGTTACAAACAACATACCCGTACCGATGAGGAAGGCTATATCGAGAAACTGCACATCACCCCCGCCAATACCCATGAGTGCAACCACCTGTCCCCTTTGTTGGAGGGTATTGCCGAAGGCACGACCGTCTATGCCGACAAAGGCTATGACAGTACGGAAAACCGGCAACATCTGAAAGATCGCCGCGTAACCGGTATTTGTCGAAGACCCGTTATGTGGTCGAACAGAGCTTCGGGACGCTGCACCGTAAATTCCGCTACGCCCGGGCAGCCTATTTCGGACTGATTAAAGTGAGTGCGCAAAGCCATCTGAAGGCGATGTGTTTGAACCTGTTGAAAGCGGCTAACAGGCTAAGTGTGTCTGTTGCCGCCTAAAAGGCGGCCCGGATGCCTGATTATCAGGTATCCGGGGAGGATTAAGGGGGTATTTGGGTAGAATTAGGAGTGATTTGGGGAGGGAAATAGCCGAAAACCTGTGTTTAGGTTTCGGCTGTTGGGGGAAGGACTTTTTTGCAAAGGTCTCTGCAAGACCTCAAACGGCGTATCGCCGTTCAAACTGCGGTGCGGCTTCACAGTGTTATAGAAATTAACAAAGCGGCACAACTCCTTTCGCCGGTGTTCCGGACTGTCAAACAACTGTTTCTCATGCCACGTCTCCATCAGGGTGCGGATAACCCGTTCCGCCTTACCGTTAGTCTGCGGACGGGCAACCCGGGTAAACTTTTGACCAATCCCGTTCTCATAACAGGCTACACCGAAAGCATGGTTGGC
>NZ_JBQCTZ010000009.1:0-44220 GCF_051963715.1 Neisseria sp. P0001.S005
GCCAATCAATCACCTGATCCAACTTCAATAGTGGGAAGCGGTCGATGTGTTTGGCAATCATGGCTTGTGCGGTTTGCCGGAAGAAGGTGCCCATGGAAAATCCCCTAAATGTCTTGGTGGGAATTTAGGGGATTTTGGGGAATTTTGCAAAGGTCTCAGACGGCCTTTGTTTTAGAGTAGATCTTGGATGGCTGAACGCTCTTCTTCTAATTCGGCCAGCGTAGCGGCAATACGTTTTTGGCTGAATTCGTCCGATAAATCTAAGCCTTGGACGATACGGTAGCTGCCTTCGTCACAAATGACGGGGAAGCCGAAAATCAAACCTTCGGGAATGCCGTAAGAGCCGTCGGATGGAACGCCCATGGTTATCCATTTGCCGCTGCTGCCGAGCAACCAGTCGCGCAGGTGATAGATGGCGGCATTGGCGGCGGAGGCCGCAGATGATGAACCGCGCGCAGCGATAATGGCAGCACCGCGTCCGGCGATTTTCGGCATGAAGACTTCGGTATTCCAGTCGGGTTCGGTAATCATGTCTTGGACGGACTCACCGTTGCTGGTGGCGTAGCGGTAGTCGGCGTACATGGTCGGACTATGGTTGCCCCAAACGCACATTTGCTCGATGGAAGTAATCGGGCGGTTGATTTTTTCGGCAATTTGGCTGACGGCACGGTGATGGTCAAGACGCATCAGGGCGGTGAAATTTTCCGGCGGGATGTCAGGTGCGGATTTCATGGCGATGTAGGCGTTGGTATTGGCCGGATTGCCGACGACGAGGACCTTAACGTTGCGATTGGCAACTTTGTTCAACGCCGCACCTTGTACTTTGAAAATTTCGGCATTGGCGTGCAGCAAATCGGCGCGTTCCATGCCTTGGGTACGCGGGCGCGCTCCAATCAAGAGAGCGATGTCGGCATCTTTGAAGGCGACTTCGGGGTCGTCTGTGGCGAAGATGTCGGCAAGGAGCGGGAAGGCGCAATCCTGCATTTCCATAATCACGCCGCGCAATGCCTGTTGTGCCTGCGGCAGGTCGAGCAGCTGCAGGATAACGGGTTGGTCGCGTCCGAGCATGATGCCGCCGGCGATACGGAAGAGGGTGGCGTAGGCGATTTGGCCTGCCGCGCCGGTAACGGCGATTCGGATGGGTGGCTTGAGGGTCATATTTTTCCTTTTGAAGTCGTTGTTTTACTTGATTTTTGGATTATAGCAGTATTATGGGGAGAATGATGTAGTCAGGCCGTCTGAAATTTGATTTTCAGACGGCCTTGAGTGTTTGAAAAGATTATTCGCCGTTTTTCTTTTCGGCTTGTTCTTCCGCTGCTTCATAGGCTTCGACGATTTTCTGCACCAAAGGATGGCGGACGACGTCTTCGCTGGTGAAGGTGTGGAAATACAGGCCTTCTACATCGCGCAGCTTTTCGCGTGCATCTTTCAAGCCGGATTTGATGTTGCGCGGCAGGTCGATTTGGCTGATGTCACCGGTAATGACTGCTTTGGCACCGAAGCCGATACGGGTCAGGAACATTTTCATTTGTTCGGGCGTGGTGTTTTGCGCTTCATCCAAAATGACATACGCGCCATTTAAGGTGCGGCCGCGCATATAGGCCAGCGGCGCAATTTCAATCAAACCTTTTTCCATCAGTTTGGTTACGCGGTCGAAGCCCATTAAATCATACAGTGCATCGTAAAGTGGTCGCAGGTAGGGATCGACTTTTTGCGCCAAATCGCCCGGAAGGAAGCCTAATTTTTCGCCTGCTTCGACTGCGGGGCGAACCAAAACGATGCGTTCGATTTGGTGTTTTTCCATGGCATCGACTGCGGCGGCAACAGCAAGATAGGTTTTACCCGTACCGGCAGGGCCTAAGCCGAACACGACATCGTGGTTGAGCAAGGCGCGGATATAGCCGTTTTGGCGCGGGGTACGGCCGCCGATGCTGCCGCGTTTGGTGCGGAAATAGTATTGTTGGTCGTGGTGTTTTTCTTCGTGTTTTTCATCTGCGGTTTTTGCTTCAACGGCCGCGAGGCTGATGGCGTTGTCGTCCAAGTCGCCTTTTTCTGCGGCTTCGGCAAGCGACAGCAAGGCATGACGACCGGCGTGTGCCAGTTCGCCCATGAAGGTGAAATGTTCGAAGCGGCGGCTGATTTGGATATCAAGGGCTTTGCCTAAGGCTTCGAGATTGCTGTCGAGCGCGCCGCACAGGCGTTGCAACACGGTATTGTCAATTTCTTCAAACTGCAAATGGACGGTGTGGGTCATATCGGTTTCCGTAAATAAATCTAATTTTTCCATATTATACCTTGTTCAGACGGCCTGCTTTATAATACGTCGCTTCTTTTTAATAAACCATTCCAATCAAAATGAATCACACTGCTTCTCCTCGCTCAGAATTTCTGCGCGGTATCAAAGAAACATCGCCCATGCTGATCGGCTTGTTGCCGTGGGCGCTGATTTTGGGCATGCAGGGCGGGCAGAAAGGCATAAGTTGGCTGGAAATGCTGCTGATGACGGGCATGAATTTTGCCGGAGGTTCGGAATTTGCCGCAGTCAATTTGTGGGCAAATCCCTTGCCGATACTGCTGATTGCAACGGTTACGTTTATGATCAATTCGCGCCATATACTGATGGGTGCGGCGATTGCGCCGTATATGAGGGATATGCCGCTGAAAAAGGCGATGCCTGCGCTGTTTTTTATGTGTGATGAAAGCTGGGCAATGGCGTTTGCTGAAATTCAAAAGCGTAAGGCGGCAGGTTTGCCTGCATTCAATATGCCGTTTTATGCCGGCGTGTGTTTTATTTTGTATGTAACGTGGATTGGTTTTGCGGCATTTGGCGCTGCAGTTGGCCCGCTTTTCGGCGATGTGGCGGCTTGGGGCTTCGGCATGGCGTTTCCTGCGGTGTTTTTAGTGTTGCTGCGCGGTATGTGGAAGAGCTTTGCGGCTTCACGCCCTTGGTTTGTCAGCCTGATTGTGGCGTGCGTAACCTATTTGACCGTAGATGGTGCATGGTATGTTCCGGCCGGAACGTTGTCGGGATTGTTGGCGGCGTATTTGTGGGGAGAGCAAAAATGAAGGATTTGCTGTCGCTGCAATCGTTTCTGCTGTTTTTAAGCATGTTGGCCGTTACTTATTCAACCCGATTAATCGGCTTTTTTGCCTTGCGCAACCGTACATTGAGCCGTCGCGCGCAAGTGGTTATGGAGGCTGCGCCGGGTTGTGTGTTGATTTCTGTGATTGCGCCTTATTTTGTATCGGATAAACTGCATGAGTTGATTGCTATTGCTTTGACGGTATTGGCCGCCAGCCGGTTTTCGATGTTGGTAACGGTATTAATCGGCGTTGGCACTTCGGGCATACTCGGTTATTTGATGAAATAAAAAATTTTCAGACGGCCTTACTTGTTATAATGGCCGTCTGAATTTTTTGATAAAGCAAAAACATGGCAAACCAACGACTCATCTATGGCTTTCACGCCGTCAATGCCCGTTTGTGGCAAAACCCGAAATCGATTACCGAACTCTATATCCAAGAGGGCAAATCTGATGCGCGCACCCGCGATGTATTGGATAAAGCGGCCTCTGAAAACGTGCGCGTACATTTTGCCGATGCCGACCGCCTGAATGCCATCAGCAAAGGGGCGCGCCATCAGGGCGTAGTAGGGTTTATCGATGCTTCCAAAAACTATGTTCACTTGGAAGATGTGTTGGAAAACCTGAGCGAACCGCCGTTTTTGCTGGTATTGGACGGCATTACCGATCCGCACAACCTCGGCGCGTGCCTGCGTACTGCCGATGCGATGGGGGTGCATGCCGTGATTGCGCCCAAAGACAAAAGCGCTGGCCTGAATGCGACTGTCAGCAAAGTTGCCTGTGGCGCAGCGGAAACTGTGCCGTATATTACCGT
This sequence comes from Neisseria sp. P0001.S005, assembly GCF_051963715.1. Taxonomy (NCBI): domain Bacteria; kingdom Pseudomonadati; phylum Pseudomonadota; class Betaproteobacteria; order Neisseriales; family Neisseriaceae; genus Neisseria; species Neisseria sp. P0001.S005. The sequence goes on from NZ_JBQCTZ010000009.1 coordinate 3,898, forward strand.
AACCAATCTTGCCCGTACTTTGCGTGAGCTGAAAGAATACGGCATTTGGATTGTCGGCACGGACATGGGCGGCGACTCCGACCTTTACCACTGCGACTTGCCCGACAGCGTGGCCTGGGTAATGGGCAACGAAGGCGAAGGCATGCGCCGCCTGACGCGCGAACATTGCGACATGCTGGTGTCGATACCCATGTTCGGCACGGTCGAAAGCATGAACGTCTCCGTCAGCGCGGGCATGGTGTTGAGCGAAACGCGCCGTCAGCGGGTGTTGAAAGCAGAGAAATAACGCTTAGGTTAACGTCGTCTGAAAACTGGAAATTTGGTTTTCAGAGACGTTTGTTATAGGCGGATTAGTACCGTCATTCCTGCGCAGGCAGGAATCCATCGTAAAACTTGAGAAACCTTTATTTGAAAAACAGTTTCCGAATTTCAAAAATGGATTCCCACCGTAGCCTGTCCTCGCGTAGGCGGGGGCGGGAATGACGACAACCGGTAAATTGTGTATCGAAAATAAAGTAACTTAGATATAGGTATTTTTTATTTGAATTTAGAATATTGACGGATTAACTTCCCCATACATAGCAAACGTCGTCTGAAAACCAGATTTCCAGTTTTCAGACGACGTTTTACTTAGAGGCGATTCTGTTTATCCGACCATTTCATCGACTTTGCGTTGATAGCTTTTCAACAGCTCCGCCGAGCGGGCAAAGCGTTCGGTTTCATCGTCGGAAAGTTGCAGGTCGATGATGCGGACCGCGCCTTGGCGGTTGACGACGGTCGGTACGCCGATATACACACCGTTTTGTCCGAACTCGCCTTCAAGCAGGGTGGAAACGGGCAACACGACGCCTTGATTGTGCAGGATGGCGTTGGAGATACGGCTCAAGCCCATACCGATGCCGTGGCTGGTCGAACCTTTGGCGGCGATGACTTCGTAGGCGGCATTGCGCACGGTGTTATAGATTTTGTCCATACGCGCCTGCCCGTCTTCTGATTGTTCCAACATCTTCTGAACCGACATACCAGCGATGTTGGCGGTACTCCAAAGCGCAATGATGCTGTCGCCGTGTTCGCCGATCATCATGGCATCGACGCTCCAAGGCGCGACGTCGAATTCGTTGCCCAGACAAACGCGGAAACGGGCGGAGTCAAGGATGGTGCCTGAGCCGATAACGCGCTCTTTGGGCAGCCCTGAAAAGCGCAGAACGGCATAAGACAGTACGTCCACAGGATTGGAGGCAACCAAGAAGATGCCGTCAAAGCCCGAAGCCATGACTTTCGAAACGATGTCGTGGAAGATGCGCAGGTTTTTGTCGATTAAGTCCAAACGGGTTTCGCCGGGAGCCTGCGCCGCGCCCGCACAAATACACACGATGTCTGCATCCGAGCAATCATCGTAATCGCCGACGTAAATGCGCGCAGGCGAGGCGGCATAAGGCATTCCGTGGCGGAAGTCGCGCGCTTCGCCTTCCGCGCGCGTGCGGTTGATGTCGATTAAAACCATGTCGTCGCACAAGGCTTGGTTGAGCATGGAATAGGCGTAGCTGACACCGACCGCGCCCAAGCCCACAACGACCACTTTGTTACCAACTTTTTTCATATTTATTCCTGTTTGTTTGTGAATAGGAATTATTAATAACACTTGGACAGAGTGGCGTCAAATTTCAGACGACCGAGGTCTTGAAATGCTCAAAAAATAGGCGGAAAACGGCGTGCAAAACGACACTTGCCAAACCGTGCAAACCGACCTCATCCAGAAGACAGCGGTTTGGTGCACATCGAGCTATGCAGCAAAAGCCAAATCTTACACCTATTCAACTATTAAGATAATACCTTCAAATTCTTCAGTTTAGATATTGGGCTACTTGCTACACCAAGCTTTTGGGATGCAGAGATCCTATTCAAAAGAAATCGCATTCTCACCGAATTCCAAGGTGCACCGACTGAACAATGTGTCTTGCAAAAACTGATTGATACGATACTAAAGACAATACAGTCCTATACTGAGAAATCGGAAAAGACACGGTAGAATTGGATTTTGTGCTGCAATATGGGCAAAATGTTGTGCCAATTGAAGTGGAAAGTAGATGAGAATTTGAAAACAAAGAGCTTGAAAGTTTATGTAGAGCAAACAGTTTGCAATCAAAGAGGCATTACGCTTTCAATGGCGGATTGTCGTGATTAGGATTGGATGGTAAATATCCATTATATGTTATGAATTCAATATAATTAATCAAGGAATAATGATGAACTTTTTATTATTAGATAGAAATGAAAGACTTCCTTCTAATGCTAGAAATTTAGTCTGTTTAACTTACGATAATTGGAATGACTATTCTTATATTACTATGTTTTTTATGAATTATATCGATGAATATGGAAGTGTTCATCCTATTGGTAATATTAAAATTGGATTTAAAGGACAAACACCTGAAACTTCTACTTGTAAGAAAATTATAGAAATATGCCATGGGAAAACTTTCGAATCTCTACCTGAAAATTTTTTCTCTTTAGCTGAGGATGTTGAGTTCTACAAATCAATTATGAAACTTCCAAAAGAATCAAGAGAATATATATTAGGAAATTTAAACGACGTAGTCTACAAACCAGAATTATTTGATAGGTTTAAAGATGAAGATGTTTTTAAGACATCACTAATGAGATCAATAAGAGATGGAACTATTAAAGAGCAATTTAGAAGAGTTTTAGACGATAAACCACCTCTAACTAACTTTAAGTTTTCTTTCATTCGAACAGAAAAAGAGAATATGGGAAATATACAATTAGATTTCAATGTAATTGCCAATTCAACGCCAAGTACCAACATTCATGCAATTATTGGTAGAAATGGCGTAGGAAAAACAACACTATTAAACGGAATGATTAAATCATTCACTCATCAAATATATGAAGATGGGGGATTTTATACCATTGACTGGTCTGGTCAAAAATATAAAATTAATAATGATTATTTTAGCTATTTAGTAGCAGTATCCTTTAGTATTTTTGATCCGTTTATACCTAATCATGAAGATTTGAAATATTATTCTTATGTTGGTTTAAAGAAGTCGGATACACAATTGAAATCATCAAAAGAATATTTTGAAAAAGATTTTTTGTTGACTTTTCAAGAATGTAAGAGTTTTACTGCTAAAAAAGAACGTTGGCTTAATGCCATTCAAAATCTTGAATCAGACGATAATTTTGCAGAAATGCAATTAAGTAGATTAATAGAAGATAGATTAACTCAAGATGAAATTCTAAAAATAATTGGAAGGATGAGCTCTGGACATGCATCAGTATTGCTAATTATTACTCAGCTAGTAGCTAAAGTTCAAGAGAAAACATTGGTTCTGCTTGATGAACCCGAAAGCCATCTTCATCCACCATTATTATCAGCTTTTGTTCGTGCTTTATCCGATTTATTGGATAACCGAAATGGAGTAGCCATTATTGCTACACATTCTCCCGTTGTATTACAGGAAGTACCAAGATCTTGTGTTTGGAAAATTGAGCGGACGGGAAAAGTTACAAATCCTTATAGACCTAATATTGAAACATTTGGGGAAAATGTTGGTGTTTTAACAAGAGAAGTTTTTGGTTTAGAAGTAATTAAATCAGGATTTCATAAATTATTAACCAAAGAAGTATCAACAGGAAAGTCCTATGAAGAAATTTTATTTAATTTTAATGAACAATTAGGAACTGAAGCAAAGATTTTATTAAAAACCTTAGTACGAATTAGAGATGATAGAGATGGAGGGAATCGCCAGTGATTCGCATAAGATTACCTGCTGATCTCCTAAGTTATTCAGAGATAATTGACGTGTGCTGCAGTCGAAATACCCAATACAGAAGTGATGTATTATCTAATAAACAATATCTATTGGATATAGGGAATGATTACGAAGAATATGCACGATTAAATAATTTATACAGTTTTGATACAATTCTTACTATTGAACCAAATGGACTAATTCATAATACATTGAGTAATTCTCATATGGTTGAATTATATAATTATTGTTTACGTAATACCCGTAGTGGAGATGTATATGATAAGATCCTTGCCTTTGCCAAAAATCCTGAAATAAGATGTCCATTTTGTGGAGGAATTAGCAATCCATCACAAATAGATCATTTTTTACCAAAATCAAGATATGGACATTTTTCAGTATTTCCTTATAACTTAATTCCTATATGCAAAGATTGTAATACAGAATTTAAAAAAGAATTTTTCCCTATAGAAAAAAATGAACAATTAATTCATCCTTACTTGGATGAGGATTGTTTTTTTAATGAACAGTGGTTGTATGCGGAATATATTGATGATGGAACTGAATTTGGAACAGTTAGTTATTATCTTGTTCCTCCAAGTGGATGGTCTGATGATAAAAAGAATAAAATCAAATTTCACTTTGAGAAATTTCATTTGGCAGATAGATTTTCTGAATTTTCATCAGGAAATTTGTCTGATATTTTAGTACAAATGAAAAGTCATAAAATGAATGGTGCATTTATGGAAGACTTTGAAAAATGCAGTATAGATTCTGTTATTACAAAAGAAAGAAAAGCCAATCATTGGAAAAAAGCTCTTTTCCAAGCAGTTAAAACTAAACTTTCAGTGATTTGGGGAAGGATATAAAAAAGATTTTCCTTATGATTAAAAATACAGCTCAATGGGTTTAGCTTCAGCACTTTCAAGAAGTGAACTAAGGTCGTCTGAAACCATTTTCAGACGACCTCTTTTTAACTTTGCAGCAAAGCCAAAGAATATTTCATCATTTCCTATTTGGAAAATATATTGTTCATAAATTGAGATTTATTGCTTAATCATTTATCCGTACAATCCGCCTCATCAGATATTAAGGAGGCAACGATGAAAAAATGCCTGTATTATTTGTCGGACATGGCAGTCCGATGAATGTGTTGGATAAGGAAAATCCTTTCAATACCCACTATTTTTATAACTTAGGCAAGATTTTGTCGGGCTGAGACGATTTTGCAAAAGTCTCAGCTCCGATTTATCTTACATTAACTTTTCTTCCGGCGACGTTCGCCCGGCAGCAGCATATCTGCCCATTTGATAATGTTGGCGACTTCTGCCGGATTAAGTTCGTAGAACTGGCCGCGTTTGAGGCGGTTTGGCAGGCCGATGGGGCCGAAGCCTACGCGGACGAGACGGCTGACGGTCAGGCCTTGGCTTTCAAAAATACGGCGTACTTCGCGGTTGCGGCCTTCTTTGATGACGACGTTATACCATTTGTTTGCGCCTTCTCCGCCTTGTTCGTAGATGCGTTCTACTTTTGCCAAACCATCTTCGAGCATGACGCCTTCTTCGGTCAGGACGCGCATTTGTTCGGTGGTCAACTCGCCCAATACGCGCACGGCGTATTCGCGTTCGACTTCAAAGCTGGGGTGGGCAAAGCGTTGAACCAGTTCGCCTGAAGTGGTTAGAATCAAAAGGCCGCTGGTATTGATGTCCAAACGGCCGATGGCCACCCAGCGGCTACTGGCTGCTTGTGGCAGGCGGTCGAAAATGCTGACGCGGCCTTGCGGGTCGTCGCGGGAAACGATTTCGCCTTCTTGTTTGTAATACAGGATGATACGTGGCAGGCGGTCGGCCCATTTGAGTTTGATGATGCTGCCTTTGACGGTAACGTGGTCGTCGGGCGTAATTTTTTCGCCCAGTTGGGCTACGCGGCCGTTGACCGTTACCCAGCCGTTGCTGATCCATTCTTCCATTTCGCGACGTGAGCCGACGCCGGAAGCGGCCAGGACTTTTTGCAGGCGCTCGGGTTCAAAGCGTGAAAGGTCGCTGCGGCGTTCTTTCAAATCGCGGGCGTGCTCCATGATTTTTTGGTTGGGATTGCGGACCACCAGTTTTTTGGCTTTGGCGGCTCGTTGTTTTGGGGCGGTATTTTGAGCTTTGGGGCCGTCTGAAACTTTTTGGCCGTAAGTTTTGCCTGATGTTTTTCGCTCGTCGTCGGGACGTTTTTTATTGGCAAAGGATTTGGCCGGTTTAGAAGGTTTTTTGGCGGTAGATGATACGCCGTCGCGCCATTGGCGTTTGCTGGAAGGCTGTTTGGACATGATTTTTCCTAACTCGCTTGAAAAAGCGGTTCTTCTGCGGCATTTGCGGCAGGGGTTGGATTGGGGGAAAAGGCCGTCTGAAAATCAGATTCAGACGGCCTGCCGATGAAAGGCTGTATTGTAACTCAACCAGTAAATTTTTGTTTGAAAATCCGAAAATTATGGCGAAAGGCGTTCGCGTATCCAGTTGCCGTCAACCAGGCGGTATTGGATGCGGTCGTGCAGGCGGCTGGGGCGGCCTTGCCAGAATTCGATGCGGTCGGGAATAACGAGATATCCTCCCCAATGTGGAGGACGGGGAACATGCAGGGGATGTTTGACACCGACGGCCGCGGCTTTAGCTACCAATACGGCTTTGCTGGAAATTACTTCGCTTTGCGCGCTTGCCCATGCACCGATACGGCTGGTATACGGGCGGCTTTCAAAATATTCGTCCGAAGCGGCGGCGTCAAGTTTTTCAATGCGTCCTTCAACGCGCACTTGGCGTTCGAGTTCCGGCCAGAAAAAAGTCATGGCGGCAAAAGGGTGAGCCGTATAGGAACGGCCTTTTCGGCTGTGGTAATTGGTAAAGAAAACAAAGCCTTTGGGGTTGACTTCTTTCAGCAATACCATGCGGCTGTTGGGCCTGCCGTCTTCGCCCACGGCGGCAACGTTGACCGCGGTCGGTTCGTTGACTTCGGCGTGAATCGCTTCGTTCAGCCATTGCTCGAATTGGACAATCGGGTCGGCGTGGCATTCGGCTTCCGACAGCTCGCGTTTGTTGTAATCTTCGCGGATATTGTGCAGATCCATGATTTTCCTCCTTAGGTCTGACTGAATCATACTCCGTTTTTTCAGACGGCCTCAAGGGCATTTGTGTATAATCGTAGCCCTTTCCAATATAGAACAATACGGAGTCCTGTCATGCAAACCGAAGTCGAACTGAAAATCTTAAATCCGAAAATGGCCGATTCTCTGCCTGCTTATGCAACGCCCGGTTCTGCCGGTTTGGACTTGCGCGCCTGCTTGGATGAAGCTGTTGTGTTGCAGCCGGGCGATGTGTATCTCGTTCCGACTGGTTTGGCGGTGCATTTGGCCAACCCTGCGTATGCAGCCGTTTTGTTGCCGCGTTCCGGCCTGGGTCATAAACACGGTATTGTTTTGGGTAACTTGGTCGGTTTGATTGACTCGGATTATCAAGGCGAATTGAAGGTTTCTTTGTGGAACCGTGGTAAAGAAGCGTTTACCATCGAGCCGATGGAACGTATCGCGCAAATGGTGATTGTGCCGGTTGTCCAAGCTGCGTTTAAGGTTGTGGACGAGTTTGCCGCCAGCGAGCGCGGTGAAGGCGGATTCGGCAGCACCGGAAAAGCCTGATGATTTGAAAGGCCGTCTGTAAGAGGATAAATTGAAATATTTGATTTCGGTTTGCCGCGGTTCAGACGGCCTTTTTATTGAGGCAACCTTTGCATAATTACACACAAGATTGCATTTTTATATCTTGCCTGCATGGCCGGCGCACCCAATAATACAGGCCGTCTGAAACCTTTACGGAGCGTTGTTATGTCCCGCCCCTCACTTTTTCTGCCTTTGTTTTTGATTATCTTTGGCGCGATTTGGTTTTTACGCGCTACGGATATTTTGCCTGCGACATCGACAATGATTGCCGGCGCATTAATTATTTTGGGCTTTGCCGTATTGATTATGGACGGCATCAACAAACAGTCCATTGTTTCCGGCCCGATGCTGGTTTATATCGGTACAGCCATTTATCTGCACATGAGCTACTGGATTTATCTCTCGCCGTTGCTGGCCATCGGCATGGTCGTGTTGGGTTGCCTGCTGTTGCTCTCGCGCAGCGATATGATTCCTGAGAAACACACAAAATAGAAAGATGAGAGATTTGGGTTTTGCCCTATAAAGGCCGTCTGAACAATGGTATAATCCGCCGTTTCAGACGGCCTGTTTTATTATGGTTTAAATTTGAAATTTACCCTCACGGCCGCACCGTTTTCTTACATTTTGCAAAGTTTCCGCCATGACCCAAGACAAAATCCTTATTCTCGACTTCGGCTCGCAAGTTACCCAGCTGATCGCCCGCCGCGTGCGCGAAGCCCATGTTTACTGCGAACTGCATTCTTTCGATATGCCTTTGGAAGAAATCAAAGCTTTCAACCCGAAAGGCATTATCCTCTCCGGCGGCCCTAATTCTGTTTACGAATCCGACTATCAAGCCGATACCGGTATTTTTGATTTGGGCATTCCGGTTTTGGGCATTTGCTACGGCATGCAATTTATGGCGCACCACTTGGGCGGCGAAGTTAGCCCGGGCAACCAACGCGAATTCGGTTATGCACAAGTTAAAACCATCGACAGCGAGCTGACACGCGGCATTCAAGACGATGCGCCTAATACGCTCGACGTATGGATGAGCCATGGCGATAAAGTTTCCAAACTGCCTACCGGCTTCTCTGTCATCGGCGACACGCCGTCTTGCCCGATTGCCATGATGGAAAACGCTGAGAAACAATTCTACGGCATCCAATTCCACCCTGAAGTGACCCACACCAAACAAGGCCGCGCGTTATTGAACCGCTTTGTCTTGGATATTTGTGGCGCACAACCAAGCTGGACCATGCCGAACTACATCGAAGAAGCCGTTGCCAAAATCCGCGAACAAGTCGGCAGCGACGAAGTGATTTTAGGTTTGTCCGGCGGCGTGGACTCTTCCGTAGCGGCCGCGCTGATTCACCGCGCCATCGGCGACCAACTGACCTGCGTGTTTGTTGACCACGGTTTGTTGCGTTTGAATGAGGGCAAAATGGTGATGGATATGTTTGCCCGCAACTTGGGCGTACGCGTGATTCACGTTGACGCCGAAGAGCAGTTTTTGGCGAAACTGGCCGGCGTGACCGATCCGGAGAAAAAACGCAAAATCATCGGTGCGGAATTTATCGAAGTATTTGACGCTGAAGAGAAAAAACTCACCAACGCCAAATGGTTGGCGCAAGGTACAATTTACCCTGACGTAATCGAATCCGCAGGCGCGAAAACTAAAAAAGCCCACGCCATCAAATCGCACCACAACGTCGGCGGTCTGCCTGAAAACATGAAGCTCAAATTACTTGAGCCGTTGCGCGATTTGTTCAAAGACGAAGTACGCGAATTGGGCGTCGCTTTGGGTCTGCCGCGCGAAATGGTGTACCGTCATCCGTTCCCGGGTCCGGGTTTGGGCGTGCGCATCTTGGGTGAAGTGAAAAAAGAATACGCCGACTTGCTGCGTCAAGCGGATGACATTTTCATCCAAGAATTGCGCAACACTACCGACGAAAACGGTACATCTTGGTATGACCTGACCAGCCAAGCCTTCGCCGTGTTCCTGCCCGTCAAATCCGTCGGCGTAATGGGCGACGGACGCACTTACGACTACGTCGTCGCACTGCGTGCAGTCATCACCAGCGACTTCATGACCGCACACTGGGCAGAGCTGCCGTACTCGCTGCTCGGCCGCGTCTCCAACCGCATTATCAACGAAGTCAAAGGCATCAACCGCGTGGTTTACGATGTCAGCGGTAAACCGCCTGCCACGATTGAATGGGAATAATCCCTGAATAATAAAGGCCGTCTGAACAGATATTGTTCAGACGGCCTTATTCTTTAGGAACCAAGCCCAATTAAAATTGATTTTTTAATTCACGCAGGGCAGCGAAGACTTCGAGTTCGCTGTTTAATTTTCGTCCGCTCAATTCTTCGGCGCGTGCCTGAACTTGGGGCAGGTGTACTCGGAAAAACGGATTGACTTTGCGTTCGTGCACCAGGCTGACAGGCAGTGTCGGCGTGTGTTCGGCAGCGGCCAAGGCCGTCTGAATGTCGGCGTTGTCCGGCTCGATATGCTGGGCAAAGCGCAGATTGGAGGCTGTATATTCGTGCGCCGGATAAAACAGCGTTTCCTCGGGCAGCTGGTTGAATCGGTGGAAGCTGTCGTAAAGTTGCTCGATTGTGCCGGTAAATACGCGGCCGCAACCGGCGGAGAACAAGGTATCGCCGCAGAAAACGTGCAGGCCGTCTGAATTTTCCAGCAGATAGCTGATATGGCGGTCGGTATGGCCGGGGGTTGCCCAAACGGTGATCAAGCCTTCGCCAAACGGGAACTGCGTACCTGCGGTAACGGTATGCGTCGCTACGTCGATGTCGCTTTCGCCATAGATTGGGGATTCCAAAAAGCCGTGGAACAGGCTTTTTGCGCCGCCGGTATGGTCGGGGTGCGGATGGGTAATCCATGTTTGCGCCAGCATCAGGCGATTGTGGACGAGGAATTTCAAAACGGGTGTGGCATCGGACGGATCGACGCAGGCGGCATGGTTGCCTTCTTGAATCATCCAGATGTAGTTGTCGTTTAGGGCTTGGATTGGCGTGATTTTCATATGCTTTCTTCTGGTTAGGGGTTTCAGACGGCCTCTAAATAATCTTTGATATTCGGGCTTTGACCGAATACGGCTTCATGGGCCTGATGGATGCACAGTCGGTTGAACAGCAATCTTTGGGTTTGGTCGCCATCGATAATCCGCACTTGGCCTTGCAGTTTGGGCGCGTCGTGATGAAAGGTATTCTTAAACGCGTGCCAACGGTTGGTTTGCAGATGGATGACGGCAAACATATCGTGCGAAATATTAACGCCGACGCTGAATAGCTTGGGCGAGGCTTGCAGGCAGAAACTGCTGTCACCAAATAGGCACAGCCCCGTGTTTTCCGGATAGCGGAACAATTCGATTTTCACTGCTTCGGGTTCGGCAAAGATGTTGCAAAACAGCCGTTCAAACAACGACGGCTGCGCCACGCCTTCGCTCAACATACCGTAAAGCCCACCTAGCCAATCGACATAGCCGAGAAAAGTGAAACGGTAGTCCTGCATAATGGCTTCGATGCGCTTGGGGTCGCGTTTGCTGATCAAGCGGACAAATTCAAAACCGACTTCCGGCAGCCGCGCCCGAAGTGTTTGATGCAGGCGGTGGGCAAACAGGTTTTTATGGTTGTACGGATTGCGCAGAATGCCGAGGAATTTCAGCCGCAATATCCGCCACAAGGCATCCGGTACTTTGACGGTATCGGCATTTGCCGTAGTTGTTTTCAGACGGCCTGCAGGTAAGGTGCGCAGATGGTTGCAGGCCTCTTCGTAGCCGCTTTCATGACGGTTGAACCAGCTTTCCAGATTGTATTGGTTGGCGGAGTCTTCGACAAAGGTCAGCGTATAGAGGTTTTTCGCCGCCAAGTTGCCGATGATGTTGACACTTATCGCTTCGCTGCGGTTTTGTTCTTTGCCACGGGCTTTTTTGCCAGTATGGAACATTGACAGAGGCAGGCGGTAAACGTTTTGGTTTTGCGGGCTGACCTGCGGATTATGCGCGTGCTGCCGTTGCTCGGTCTGGGCGATAAAGTGGTGTTCCTTCGTCGGATTCGCGGTCAACAGGGCGTAAGGCTTTTCTCCGCATTCAGGAAATTCGCAATCGCTGAGGATAAAGGCTTGTCGAGTCATAATGTCGGGAAAGGCCGTCTGAATATGTCGATTATAGTTTAAAAGTGGGAATTATACAGAATGACGGCGACGGGTTTGGTCTTTATACTCAAAAGGACGCAAAAAGGTCGTCTGAAAACGGATATAGCGAGGTTCGCTAAATCGTTTTCAGACGACCTTAAATCAACGGACTGTTCAACCCATCTATTCTTCTTTTTGGAAAACATGGTTGCGGTGATACTCGAAATATTTTTTGCTTTTCGGTCGAATTTTCAATTTAATATCGGGAGAAATTCCAAGCCGCTTTTGATTTTCCGGATCGATTTTCGGACTGATTTTTATCGTCCCGTCGGTCTCAAACGTAATCAGACCGCTATCGAATAATGCGTCGATATTGGGTGCGAGCATCAGACCATTGGAGGGGTCTAAACGCTCTGTATCGTTGCACTTACTCCAAGGTTTAATATGGCTGGCAATGAGTAAAGACCGAACATCTAAACCTGTTAGCGGGCAGTTCGGATACAGTTCGAGTAGTTTTTGCCGGAATCTGCCTTGCCCTTGACGGGCTTTTATTAAGGTTTCGATTTCGGTTCGCTTTTCTGGTTCAATTTCGGATACTAATTGTTCTTTGAGTTTACCGAGATCTTGTTCCAAAGATTGGGTTGAGTTTATTTGAAAATTTGTTGGTTTGTATAATTCAAATATTCCTCCTTTTTTCCACCATAAAAAGTCTTGGTGCATTGATTCGTGATAATGCTTCCTTGAGTTTGAATTAACACTAAGTACATACAAAGAAGCACGTGTATCATCATTATAGTCAGGAGTAATCTGCCATTGGTTTTTTAGTTCTTCAATCTGTTCATCTACATCTTTTACCTTAAATTGTGTTTTGCCCATATCATGCAGATGTAAGACGATTCTTTTTATAATTTCTATTGTCCCATCAATATGTTCCCCATTGATCCGTGCGGAATATTTTGTTTTTGCCATTTAAGTCTTCCTATCAAAGTTAAGTTTTCTAATTTAATTATTTGGGGTAATGCATTGATTTTCCTATGACCGTCATTCCCGCCTGCGCGGGAATGACAGCGGTTGGTTCGGTCTTCATACGCAAAAGAACATATAAAGGTCGTCTGAAAACAGATTTAACAGAATCCGCTAAATCGTTTTCAGACGACCTTTCTCTTTAAAGCCGAATCAAATCAGCCTGCCGGTTAACCCAAAGCTTTTCGTGCGCCGGCGAAGAGGCGGTACCAGCCGGACAGTTCCGTCCAGTCTTCCGGTTTCCAGCTCATTTGTGCGGCGCGGTACACGCGTTCGGGGTGGGGCATCATGATGGTAACGCGGCCGTCGGCGTTGGTGACGCCGGCGATGCCTTGCGGCGAGCCGTTGGGGTTGAGCGGATAGGTTTGGGTAACTTGGTTTTGTCCGTCGACGTATTGCAGCGCGATGCCGAGGTCGTCTGAAATTTTGCCGCCGTGAAGCGCGAAGTCGGCGCGGCCTTCGCCGTGGCTGACGACGACGGGCAGGCTGGAGCCCTGCATTTCGTTCAGGATCAGGGAGGTTGATTTGGGAACGTGAACCATGCTCAGGCGCGCTTCGAACTGTTCGCTCAGGTTGCGTTTGAACTTCGGCCAGCCTGCCGTGCCGGGGATGATTTCGGCGAGGTTGCTGACCATCTGGCAGCCGTTGCACACGCCCAATGTCAGCGTGTTCGGGTCGGCGAAGAAGGCGGCGAACTGGTCGCGCAAGGCGGGGTGAAACAGGATGGATTTCGCCCAGCCTTCGCCCGCACCGAGTACGTCGCCGTAGCTGAAGCCGCCGCACGCCGCCAGCATTTTGAAGTCGGCAAGGTGGACGCGGCCTGCCATCAGGTCGGACATATGCACGTCGTAGGCATCGAATCCGGTGCGGGTAAAGGCGGCGGCCATTTCGATTTGCCCGTTCACGCCCTGTTCGCGCAGGATGGCGATTTTGGGTTTTGCGCCGCTGTTGACGAACGGCGCGGCGATGTCTTCTTTTACATCAAACTTCACGTCGGCAAACAATGCGCTGCGGTCGTTGTCGCCAATCAGGGCGAACTCGCTGTCGGCGCAGGCAGGGTTGTCGCGCAGTTTCTGAATGGCGTGGCTGGTTTCCTGCCATGCACGTTGCAGGTCGGCGCGGGTTTGTTCCAACACGATGCCTGCCTGATTGCGGATAACGATTTTTTCGTCAGAACCGATGGTGGCAACGGTATGTAAGGGCAACGCTGCCGCTTTGAACAAGGCTTCTGCTGCCGAGACATCTTGTTTGGCGATTTGAATCACTGCGCCCAGCTCTTCATTGAACAATGCGCGTATGCTGGCTTCGTTGACATCGGCTTGGTTGGCAACCAGTGAGGTCAAATCCACATTCAAGCCGCACCGTGCCGCAAACGCCATTTCCGCCAGCGTCGCAAACAAACCGCCGTCGCTGCGGTCGTGATACGCCAAAAGTTTGTCTTCGGCGACAAGCTGCTGAATTACGTTGTAAAACGCTTTCAGACGGCCTGTATCGTCCAAATCGGGCGCGTCACCGCTCATGTTGTTGTACACCTGACCGAATGCAGAGCCGCCCATACGCGCTTTGCCGAAGCCCAAATCGACAAACAGCAATACGCTGTCTTCGACGTTTTTCAACTCGGGCGTAACAGTCTTGCGTACGTCTTTCACAGGCGCGAACGCGGAGATAATCAGGCTTAATGGCGAGACCACGGATTTCTTGTCCGCGCCGTCCTGCCAAACGGTTTTCATCGACAGGCTGTCTTTACCCACCGGAATGCTCAAATCCAATGCCTGACAGGCTTTAGAAACCGCTTCGACGGTGCGGTAGAGTTTTTCGTCTTCGCCCTCGTTGCCGCACGCCGCCATCCAGTTGGCGGAAAGTTTGATGTTGCCGATGTCGCCGATGTTGACCGCAGCGATGTTGATGATGGCTTCGCCGACGCACATTCTGCCTGAAGCGGGCGCGTCAAACAGGGCGACGGTCGGTTTTTCGCCCATAGACATTGCTTCGCCGCGATAAGTGTTGAAGCCCATCATGGTCACGGCGCAGTCGGCTACGGGGGTTTGGTATTTGCCGACCATTTGGTCGCGGTGGGTCATGCCGCCGACGCTGCGGTCGCCGATGGTAATCAGGAAGTTTTTAGCGGCTACGGTAGGCAGGCGCAGAACGCGGTAGGCGGCTTCGGTGATGTCGATATCGCCCGCGTTAAACGGTTTTTCAGACGGCGTAACCGTTTTGTCGCTGCGCGTGGTTTTGGGCGGTTTGCCGAGCAAGACGTTCAGCGGCAAATCGACGGGATTGTTGGAGAACAAATCGTCGCGCACTTTCAAATGGCCGTCGTCAGTCGCCGTGCCGACCACGGCAAACGGGCAGCGTTCGCGTTCGCAGATGGCGCGGAAGGTGTCCAAATCTTTTTCCAAAATCGACAATACATAACGCTCTTGTGATTCGTTGCACCAGATTTGCAGCGGGTTGAGGCCGTGTTCTTCCAGCGGCACTTCGCGCAGTTTAAATACCGCACCGCGTCCGGCATCGTTGACGAGTTCGGGGAAGGCGTTGGAGAGGCCGCCTGCGCCGACGTCGTGGATGGAGATAATCGGGTTTTTGTCGCCAAGCTGCCAGCAGCGGTCGATGACTTCTTGCGCGCGGCGTTCGATTTCGGGGTTGCCGCGTTGCACGGAGTTGAAGTCCAAAGAGGCGTCGTTCGTACCGGTATTCATGGAAGAAGCTGCGCCGCCGCCCAAGCCGATAAGCATACCCGGGCCGCCCAGTTGGATCAGCAATGCGCCTTCGGGGATTTCGTCTTTATGCGTCTGCTGCGCCTGAATGCTGCCCAAGCCGCCTGCAATCATAATCGGTTTGTGGTAGCCGCGAACCTGACCGTCGAACTTCTCTTCAAAAGTGCGGAAGTAACCCAAGAGGTTCGGGCGGCCGAATTCGTTGTTGAACGCCGCGCCACCGATGGGGCCTTCAATCATGATGTCCAGCGGCGAGGAAATATGTTCCGGCTTGCCGTAATCTTGTTCCCACGGCTGTTTGAGGTCGGGGATGTTGAGGTTGGACACGGTAAAGCCGGTCAAGCCCGCTTTTGGACGCGAACCTTTGCCCGTCGCGCCTTCGTCACGGATTTCGCCGCCCGCGCCTGTTGCCGCGCCCGCAAACGGCGCGATGGCGGTCGGATGGTTGTGCGTTTCCACTTTCATGATGATATGCGTGTCTTCCTCGTGGAAACGGTAGCCTTGGTTTTCCGCCGCATCCGGATAGAAACGCTCGACTTTTGCGCCTTCGATCACGGACGAATTGTCTTTATAGGCGACGACCGTGCCTTCGGGATGCGCGTTGTGCGTGTCGCGAATCATACCGAAGAGGGATTTGGGCTGCTTTTCGCCGTTGAGGATGAAATCGGCGTTGAAGATTTTGTGGCGGCAGTGTTCGCTGTTTGCCTGTGCGAACATCATCAATTCAACATCGGACGGATTGCGCTGCAAAGCCTGATAGTTTTCAACCAGATAATCGATTTCGTCGGCGGAGAGTGCCAAACCCATTTCGGTATTGGCTTTGACCAAAGCCTCTTTACCGCCGCCCAAAACATCAACGGTGGAGAAGGTTTCGGATTCGAGATGGTGGAATAATTTGGAGGCCGTCTGAAAATCGGGCAGTACGGATTCGGTCATGCGGTCGTGCAGCAAAGCCGCCCATTGCTGTTTCTGCTCATCATTCAGACGACCTTCCAGACACACCGCCATGCCGCGCTCGATGCGCTCTATGCCTTCCAAACCGCAGTTTTCCGCGATATTGGTCGCCTTGGAAGCCCACGGCGAAATCGTACCCAAACGGGGCGTTACCAAAAATAAATGCAAGCCCTCGCGCGCTTCGGGCGTTTCTTTAACGCTTTGCGCCGCCAACAAGGCTTGCAGTTTTTCGACAGTCGCGGCATCCAATGCTTTCTCGCTGCCGACAAAATACCAAAATTCGCTTTTCAGTTTCACTTCGGGCAGACCGAGTGCGGCTGCTTTTTGCAAGAATTTTTCAACACGGAAATCGGAAAGGGCGGTTACACCGCGCAAGGGCAGAACAACAGACATGGATTCAGCTCACAAAATGCAGTTGGGGAATCCATTATTATACCTGAAAAATGCAATTTTGCTTGTGAATTTATACTTCAAGTGTTGACAATTTTTGCTTGTAAATTGAAGGGGAATAAGGCAATCGTGCCGCCCAGTTTTTTATTTTGTACCTGATTATTGGATTATTTTTGTTTATTTTTGAAGAATCGGGAGGAATGGGGACGGATAGGTGTAAAGGTATAAAGTGAAAATTATTTAATTGTTGACTTTGACATTTTGCTGACAATAAGGCCGTCTGAAACCTTACTTTCAGACGGCCTTGCTTTATCCTTTTCTTTTGTTTCCCAACATATCCAGCAAGCCTGCCAGATTGTTTTTGCCCTCTTCCTTGCTCACAATCGGTTCGCCGCCTTTGCGCCCTAAAATCTTGATGTCTTCCTGCGGCATTTCGTCTATGAAGCGGCTGGGTTCGGGGAACTGCCATGTGCCTTGTTTTTTGCGTTTGACGCAGTGGGTCAGCGTAAGCTGGCGTTTGGCGCGGGTGATACCGACGTACATCAGGCGGCGTTCTTCTTCGACGTTGTCTTCTTCGATGCTGTCGTTGTGCGGCAGGATGCCCTCTTCGCAGCCGACGAGGAAAACGTAGGGGTATTCCAAGCCTTTGGAGGCGTGCAGGGTTGAGAGTTTGACGGCATCAACTTCTTCTTCGCTTTTGCCTTCCAAGAGCGTCATCAAGGCGACGGTTTGGGCAAGTTCGATGATGTTTTTGCCGTCTTGTTCGCTTTTGCGCTCTAGCCAGCCGGTCAGGTCGCTGACGTTGCGCCATTTGATTTCGCCGGCTTTGCCTTCTTCGCTGGCAAGCAGGTGGTTTTCGTAGTCGATTTCTTTGAGCAGGCTGTTGATGAGTTCGCCCGCTTCGCTGGTTTCGGCTTTGGCGCGGTAGCTGCCGAACATATCCATAAAGGCTTGCAGGTGTTGGCGGTTGGTATTGTTCAGTAACGCGAGGGCTTCTTCGGTTTGCGCGGCTTCATACAGGCTGCATTCGTGTTCGTGTGCGTAGGTGTTGAGCTTGCCCAGCGTTACATCGCCGATGCCGCGTTTGGGCGTGGTAACGGCGCGCAGGAAGGCGGGATCGTCGTTGGGATTGGCAAGCAGGCGCAAATAGGACAAAACATCTTTAATTTCGGCTTTGTCGAAAAAACTCTGCCCGCCGGAAAGTTGATAGGGAACGCGCGCGCTGCGCAAGGCTTCTTCAAAAATTCGCGCTTGATGGTTGCCGCGGTATAACACGGCGAAATCGGCGTATTGGGTTTTGTCGCCGCCGACCAGCTTCTGCTTGACGATTTGGCTGACGACCCAGTCGGCTTCGTGTTGCTCGTTTTGGCAGGCAACGACTTTGACGATTTCGCCTTCGCCGAACTGCGACCAAAGTTTTTTGGTGAACAGTTTGGGGTTGTTTTCGATGACTTTGTTGGCGATTTTGAGAATCCGCGCGGTGGAGCGGTAGTTTTGCTCCAATTTGATGACTTTCATCTGCGGATAGTCTTCCTGCATTTTGCGCAGGTTTTCCATGTTCGCGCCGCGCCATGCGTAGATGGACTGGTCGTCGTCGCCGACGGCGGTAAACATGCCTTCCGCACCGGTCAAGAGTTTCATCAGCGTAAATTGGCAGGTGTTGGTGTCTTGGCATTCGTCAACCAACAGGTAACGCAGCCGCCGCTGCCATTTGTTGCGCACTTCGCTGTTTTGCTGCAACAGCACGGCGGGCAGGCGGATTAAGTCGTCGAAGTCCACCGCCTGATAGCTTTGCAGGGTTTCCTGATAGCTTGCATACACGCGCGCGATTTGTTCTTCCCATGCGTTTGAGGCCGTCTGAAGTACGTCTTCCGGCGTTTTCAAATCGTTTTTCCACAGGGAAATTTGGTGTTGAGCTTTGAATAAGGCTTCTTTACCCGTGCCGCCCAAAAGTTCGCCGATGATTTTCGCGCTGTCGGTGGAATCGAGGATGGAAAAGTTTTTTTTGTAACCGATATGGTTCGCCTCTTCACGCAGAATCTTCATGCCCAAAGAGTGGAACGTGCAAATCGTCAGCCCGCGCGTTTGCGACTTGGGCAGCATTTTGGCGACGCGCTCCTGCATTTCCGTAGCGGCTTTGTTGGTGAAGGTAATCGCGGCAACGGTATGCGGCAGATAGCCGATGTTGACAATCAAATGCTTGATTTTTTGCGTAATTACGCCGGTTTTGCCGCTGCCGGCGCCGGCAAGGACGAGCAGGGGGCCGCCTAGATATTTGACCGCGGCTTGCTGTTGGGGGTTGAGTTTCATTGAAGGGGAAGACGGGTAATGTGGGGAGCAATTATACAACAAGGCCGTCTGAAATTTTCAGACGGCCTTGGGCGTTTTTTAGAGTAAACCCTATGCAAAATATTTCAATTTGCCTTTGAAGTCTTCCAGCTTCTCATAGCCTTTTTGCGCCATGATGGCTTTTAATTCAAGGGAAACCCGTTCAAAAATGTCTACGCCTTGCTGGTGTAGCGCCGTGCCGATCTGCACCATACTTGCACCGCACAAGATGTGTTCAAACGCATCACGACCGCTATAAACGCCGCCTGTTCCAATGACTTGGATAGACAGCTCCAGTCTTTGATAGAACGCGTGGACATTGGCGAGCGCAGTCGGTTTGATGTATTGGCCGCCTATACCGCCGAAGCCGTTTTTCGGGCGGATCACGACGGATTCGTCTTCGATATACATGCCGTTGCCGATGGAGTTGACACAGTTGACGAATTTTAAGGGATAGCGGTTGAACACTTTCGCCGCTTGTTCGAAATGGACAATATCGAAATACGGCGGCAATTTGATGCCCAAGGGCTTGTCGAAGTAGGTAAAGGCATTATCCAAAATCATCTCGGTTGTTTCAAAGTCGTAGGCAATTTGCGGTTTGCCGGCGACGTTTGGGCAGGATAGGTTGAGTTCGGTAATGCCGTTAAACCGGCTGTTTTGCACCTTTTCCAACAGGATATGTGTTTCGCCGGGCGACAGGCCGACCAGTGATAGGAAAAATGTCCGTTCCGGCTGAGACTCTTGAATGGTAAGCAGGTAATCCAGATAGTAATCAATACCTTGATTCGGCAAACCCATCGAATTGATGCTGCCGAGAGGGACATCCCGATAACGCGGCTCGGGGTTGCCTTGACGCGGGGTAAGCGTTGCGGTCTTGGTAATGAAAGTGCCTGCCGAAGACTGTCTGACCTCTTCCAATTCCTCAACAGTCATACATGACACACCAGCGGCATTCATCAGGCAGTTGTCAAAAGGAAAACCGGCAATTTGAGTTTTCAACGATACCATCTCCTGCTCCTTTTCTTCGCAAAATCAAATTGTTTACCAAGCGTAACACGAAGAGGCGGTACGATTTTTAACAAACATCAAATGACAAAGCATGTAGGCGGATGTTGTTTTCAATATTGAAAAAAGGCCGTCTGAAAAACTCAAAATAGTCTTTCAGACGGCCTTCACTACATGGCATCAATTAGGAACAAAAGCTGTCGGCTGATTTGGATATTGGGTTTTAAAAATCAGGCCAACCATTCGGCCAAAGCCGCTTCAAAACGTTTCAAGCCTTCAGCCATGTCTTCATCGTTCAGCAGCAGGCTGGGGGCAAAGCGCACCACATTGGCGCCGGCAACCAGTACCATCAGGCCGTGTTTTAAAGCGGCGGCGGTGATTTCCGAAGCCTTGCCTTCGTATTTGTCCGCCAACACGCAGCCGAGCAGCAAACCCATGCCGCGGACTTCTTTAAATACGCCAGTTTTTTCGCCCAATTCACGCAATGCCGTCTGAAGTTTATGGCCTTGTTGTTTAACGTGCGCCAATGTTTCGGGGGCATTGATGATGTCGAATGCACGGCTGCCGACCGCGCACGCCATTGGGTTGCCGCCAAAGGTCGAGCCATGTGTTCCAGGGCCGAAGGTTGGGGCGATTTTATCGGTTGTCAGAATTGCGCCAATCGGGAAGCCGCCCCCCAAGGCTTTGGCGGAGCTGAGAATATCGGGTGTTACGCCGTAATGCTCGTAGGCAAACAGTTTGCCCGTATGCCCCATGCCGGTTTGCACTTCGTCCAAAATCAGCAAAGCGCCGTGTTTGTCGCACAAACGGCGTGCGGCTTGAAGATATTCTTGGGTGGCAGGCAGGATGCCGCTTTCGCCTTGAATCGGCTCGATAATCACGGCGCAGGTTTTGTCGCTGATGGTTGCTTCCAATGCGGCAACATCATTGAAGGGAACGTGGGTAATGCCGGCCGGCAGCGGCGCGTAGTCTTTGCTGTATTTGGGCTGGCCGCCGACGGATACGGTAAACAGGGTGCGGCCGTGGAAGCTGTTGAGGCAGGAGATGATTTCGGTTTTGTGTTCGCCAAAATGATCGCGGCCATATTTGCGCGCCAGTTTCAGCGCGGCTTCATTGGCCTCTGCGCCGGAGTTGCAGAAAAACACTTTGTCGGCAAAGGTGTTTTCGACCAATTTTTTGGCCAATTCTTGCGCCGGTTGGGTGGTATAGATATTAGAAATGTGCCAGAGTTTTTGCGACTGCTCGGCCAAGGCAGCGACCAAATCGGGATGACAATGGCCTAGCGCGTTCACAGCAATACCGCCTGACAGGTCAATGTATTCTCGTCCTTCGGTATCCCAAACCCGGCTGCCGAGCGCGCGTTCCGGAATCATGGGGGCGAATGAGAAATTGGGTGTCAGGTAGTTTTGCATGTTCTTTTCCTTTTGATATTGTCAACAATCTCTTAAATTATGCGCCTATTGATTGAGAGATTCAATATGGTAATCAGGCCGTCTGAAAACTGGCTTTCAGACGGCCTGATGCTTATTTATGCTTGATTTCCCAGCATTGATGGATTTTTTTGTTGCGGAAATCGTCGGGAACGGATTGTTTGGAAATGTCTTTGACGGCGTATTGCTCCGATACCGAATCGTCCAAGACGAAGCTGCGCAAGTTGTTGGAGAAGTACAAAATGCCGTCTGAAGCGAGTAGGTTCATCGCGCCGGCTATGAGTTTTTGGTGGTCGCGCTGGATGTCGAGGATGTCGAGCATCTTTTTGCTGTTGGAAAAGCTGGGCGGATCCATGACGATAAGGTCGAACTGTTTACCTTCGGCGGCGGCGTTTTGCAGGTATTGGAACACGTCGGCGCGGACGATTTTGTGTTGTTCGGGGCTGATGCTGTTGAGTTCGAAATTGCGTTTTGCCCAATCGAGATAAGTGTTGGATAAATCGACGGTTTCGCTGGATGCCGCGCCGCCGGTGGCTGCATAGACGGTGAAGCTGCCGGTGTAGGAAAACAGGTTGAGGAAGCGTTTGCCTGTTGCGGTTTCGCCGACTTTTTTGCGCGTGTTGCGGTGGTCGAGGAAAAGGCCGGTATCGAGGTATTTGTCGAGGTTGACCCAAAACTTGCGGCCGTTTTCAGTGATGACGAAATCGTCGCCGGTTTTGCCGGTTTTCTCGTATTGCTGCAGGCCTTTTTGACGTTCACGGCGCTTGAGGTGGATTTGTTCGGGCGCAAAACCGGTCACAAAACCGATGGCTTCCAATACATCCTCAAGCCATGCTTCGTATTCTTCGGGCTGCATCAGCCAGCCGGTATCGTATTCCTGAAGATGGATTTGGTCGCCGTAAACATCGACGGCAAAGGGAAATTGGGGAATATCGCGGTCGTAAATGCGCCA
Organism: Neisseria sp. P0001.S005; assembly: GCF_051963715.1. Taxonomy (NCBI): domain Bacteria; kingdom Pseudomonadati; phylum Pseudomonadota; class Betaproteobacteria; order Neisseriales; family Neisseriaceae; genus Neisseria; species Neisseria sp. P0001.S005. The sequence goes on from NZ_JBQCTZ010000009.1 coordinate 26,305, forward strand.
GGCTTCGATATTGTTGCGTTTTGCCCATTTCATAAGATGTTTGATGTTTTTGCCCAAGCGGTTGGCAAAGGGGGTAACGTCGGTCATGGTTTCAGACGGCCTGAATAAGTATTGGGAAGGGTTTGGATTTTAACGCACTTGATGCCTTTTTGCTTGACTGTTGTCTATAAAATCTATATTATCCGCCTTTCGTCTTTTGATACGAAGCCATCGTCATCCAACCTAAACCGCCGTTTCGGGCGCGTTTCTTTTATTGCTTGCATATTTGCAAAGCCTTTTCTGTGCAGGTTGTCGTCGATGTTAACCACAAGCAAGATGCTTGCGACAACCCTGTAACTTCACATTTCCCGTATCGTTACTTTCCTTTGCTTCAGGTCGTCTGAAATTATTCAGGCGTGCGCGTTGTTGTCTCTTAGGATAGATATGTCTATTAAATTTGCCGATTTGAACCTTGATAAAAACATTTTGTCTGCAGTACGCAGCGAGGGTTATGAAAGCCCGACCCCGATTCAGGCGCAAGCGATTCCGTTTGCTATGGACGGCCGCGACATTATGGCTTCGGCACAAACCGGCTCCGGCAAAACCGCAGCCTTCCTGCTGCCGACTTTGCAAAAACTGACCAAACGCAGCGAAAAACCGGGTAAAGGCCCGCGCGCGTTGGTGTTGACGCCGACCCGCGAATTGGCGGCTCAAGTGGAAAAAAACGCGCTGGCGTATGCTAAAAATATGCGTTGGTTCCGTACTGTCAGCATTGTCGGCGGCGCATCTTTCGGCTACCAAACCCGTGCTTTGAGCAAACCGGTTGACCTGATTGTCGCCACTCCGGGCCGTCTGATGGACTTGATGCAGAGCGGCAAAGTTGATTTTGAACGTTTGGAAGTGCTGATTCTGGACGAAGCCGACCGTATGCTGGACATGGGCTTTATCGACGACATCGAAACCATCGTGGAAGCGACGCCGAGCGATCGTCAGACTTTGTTGTTCTCCGCCACTTGGGACGGCGCGGTGGGCAAACTGGCGCGCAAACTGACCAAAGACCCTGAAACCATCGAAGTTGAGCGTGTGGACGATCAAGGCAAAATCGAAGAGCAGCTGTTGTACTGCGACGATATGCGCCATAAAAACCGCCTGCTCGACCACATCTTGCGCGATGCCAATATCGATCAATGCGTGATCTTCACATCCACTAAGGCCATGACCGAAGTCATCGCGGATGAATTGTACGAAAAAGGTTTTGCCGCCAACTGCCTGCACGGCGATATGCCGCAAGGCTGGCGTAACCGCACGCTGATGGACTTGCGCAAAGGCCGTTGCAAAATTTTGGTTGCCACCGATGTAGCCGCACGCGGTATCGACGTACCGACCATTACCCACGTTATCAACTATGACTTGCCGAAACAGGCAGAAGACTACGTTCACCGCATCGGCCGTACCGGCCGCGCAGGCCGTACCGGTATCGCGATTACTTTTGCCGAAGTGAACGAATACGTCAAAGTACACAAAATCGAAAAATACATCGGCCGTAAATTGCCTGAGCTGACCATCGAAGGCATGGAACCGACACGCAAACGCAAATCTGCCGGCGGCAAACCGAAAGGCAAAGGCGGCTGGGGCGATCGCAAATCCGGCGGCTGGCGCGGCGATAAGAAACCGGCAAAAGAGGGCTTCGGCGGTAAAGCTCGCGGCGAAGGTCATAAAAAAGACGGTTTCAAGAAAGATGGCTTTAAGAAAGATGGTTTCAAAAAAGCTGACGGTTTCAAAAAAGGCGGTGAAGGCTTTAAAGGCAAGCGTAAGTCTAACGACAACTTTGGCGGCAAACACAAAAGAGGTTGATTTTTTCAATCTTAAGGCCGTCTGAAAAAGGCATAAGGGCGTGTGAAGACACGCCCTTTTTGATGATTTCAAGTTTTCGCATATAAAAAAGCGTGGGATTGGTCCCACGCTTTTTTTCAGACGGCCTTCTTACAAAGCGGCCAATACGGCATCGCCCATTTCCGAGCAGGAAACCAGTTTGGTGCCTTCTTCGTAAATGTCACCGGTACGCAAGCCTTGTTGCAGTACTTTTTGTACAGCGTTTTCAACTTGTTGCGCGCGTGCCTCGTCATTTAGGCTGTAACGCAGCAGCATGGCGAGGGACAAAACGGTTGCCAGCGGATTGGCTTTGTTTTGACCGGCAATGTCGGGAGCTGAGCCGTGGGATGGTTCGTACAGGCCTTTGCCGTTTTCATCTAAAGAAGCGGAAGGCAACATACCGATAGAGCCGGTCAGCATAGACGCTTCGTCAGACAGAATGTCGCCGAAGATGTTGCCGGTGGCAATCACGTCAAATTGTTTGGGGGCGCGTACCAATTGCATGGCAGCATTGTCGACGTACATATGGGAAAGCTCGACATCAGAGTATTCTTTGCCGACTTCTTCAAAGATTTCGCGCCACAGTTCGGTGGTTTCCAAAACGTTGGCTTTGCCTACGGAGCAAACTTTTTTGCTGCGTTTTTGGGCGGATTGGAAGGCAACGTGGGCAATACGGCGGATTTCGCTTTCGCTGTATTTCATGGTGTTGTAGCCTTCGCGTTCGCCGTTTTCTAAAACACGGATGCCGCGCGGTTCGCCAAAGTAAATATCGCCGGTCAGTTCGCGTACGATAAGGATGTCAAGGCCGGCTACGATTTCCGGTTTCAGAGTGGAAGCATTGGCCAGCTCTTTATACAAAATGGCAGGGCGCAAATTGGCAAACAGATTCAAGTCTTTACGGATGGCCAACAAGCCGCGCTCAGGGCGCAGCGGACGGTCGAGATTGTCGTATTGAGGAGAACCGACTGCACCAAGCAAGACCGCATCGGCTTTACGGCAAAGGTTTTGCGTGAATTCTGGATAAGGATGGCCGTATTCGTCATAGGCTTCACCGCCCAAAGGCGCGTATTCGTAGCTGACATCCAAACCTTGTTCGATAAGTTTGTCGAGTACGCGGACGGTTTCTGCAACGATTTCAGGGCCGATGCCGTCGCCGCGCAAGATAGCGATATGTTTGGTCATTTCGTGTTTCCTTATGGGAAGGTTTTAGGTAAAGGGCAGGTCGTCAGTTTTTCAGACGGCCTTAAATCAATTTGCTCTGAAAACGCTGATTGTACCATTATGGTACTGGTAAAGTTGGGTAGAAATCGCATAGGCAGAGTCTTCAAATGCCTGCAGGACAATATTCGCCATCGCCTGCAAAGCCTCTTCATCGGACGGGCTGCAAACGAGCAGGGCGTTGCGTGCCGGGACTGCAAAAACAGGATTGGCAGGCAGCATAGGATCGTCTTTAAGTACTTCGTCTAAAAGCAAAATCAGGGAAGCATCATAGTCGTTATCCAAATGGATTTGAGCCAATGACCAACCTTCGGCATGATGAATTTGGACACGTCCATTCATCCGTTGGCGCAAATTATCCATAACGGTACGATACAAGGTGTCTTCATCTTCAATACCGGCCTCTTTCATATGCTCATGATTGAGCGTATGCATGGATTCGTCCGTATCCACCATATAAAGCAACATGATATCGCCCGCAATCGGTTTATATACCAGATAATCGGCAGGTTCGGCTTCGTCCGTATTTGTAATCAGTCTGGTGTTTTCCAGATAAATCGTATTTTTAATCGTAGGAAGAATTTGTTGTGCTGAAACACTGGCATCAGTGTCTTGAATCTTATAGATAACCGCTAAATTGGCAGCAACAATAGCCTCCAAGGCCTCAGGATTTTGCAGATAACTTGTGTAATGGTTGCTCAAATATGTGCTGAATGACGCTTCATCGTCTTCGGAAAAATGGACGATGATAGGCGAGGAAGCAATAGTTTCGCCCCAGTCGATTTTTGCCTCAAGATACAATTCTTCTTGGATGCGATGGGCAAAGTATTCGACAAATTCCTGCCAAGTCATTAATTTAGGTTTAGAGCGGAACAACCTGCTGAAAAAAGACATATTTTGTTCTGAATAAGGGGATAAGGCCGTCTGAAATATTATAGACGTTCGGTTTCAACACGGATTTTAAAAACAACTTTGCGTATGTTCGCCCTGACACCGACCAATGGGGCATGCGCATCATTCGGGAAAAATAGCGCAAATTCGCCGGGCTCCAAGGTCAACCAGGTTTCCGGCTCGCAGTCGAAAAATTCGATATCGCGCTTTTCGTTGTAGCCTAAACCGTTTTTCAGACGGCCTCTGTCTATCCAGCCATACGTTTCGCTGCCATCAATCGGCGTTTGAATATCAATGTGTTTTAAGTGCGCTTCAGGCTGGGCTTCTCTCTGCGTCCTCATCGGCTCGCTGCCGATAAAAATACGGATATTGGGATTCTCGCATGGCACTTGGCCGTCCGGCAGATTGGCAAAATCCAAGGTCTGCAACAGATGGAAGGCTTCGGCAAAGTCGGGATGCAAGGCAGCGTAGCGGGTGGCATTGCTTATGGTGTCGGTAATCATAATATATTTGTGTAGATTAAAGGCCGTCTGAAACACTTAAATTTTTCAGACGGCCTTTTGTATATCAACCGTTAAACAGCCAAGGCTGGCTTTGGCGGCGTTTTTCTTCAAAGGCGTGAATTTCGTCAGCGTGTTGCAGAGTCAGGCCGATTTCGTCTAAGCCGTTCAAGAGGCAGTGTTTGCGGTGTTCGGTAATATCGAATGTGAATGTTTCGCCGCTAGGGGTAGTCAGGGTTTGTTCGGCAAGGTCGATGGAGAGCTGATAGCCTTCGTTGGCTTCAACTTCTTTGAAAAGCTGGTCCACCTGTTCTTCAGTCAACACGATGGGCAGGAGGCCGTTTTTGTAGCAGTTGTTGAAGAAGATGTCGGCAAAGCTGGGGGCGATGACGGCGCGGAAGCCGTAGTCGTCCAATGCCCAAGGGGCGTGTTCGCGTGAAGAGCCGCAACCGAAGTTTTTACGCGTCAACAGGATTTGTGCGCCTTGATAGCGTGGCTGATTCAGGGAGAAATCCGGATTCAACGGGCGTTTGCTGTTGTCCATGCCCGGTTCGCCGTGGTCGAGGTAACGCCATTCATCAAAGGCATTGGGGCCGAAGCCGCTGCGTTTGATGGATTTCAGAAATTGTTTGGGGATGATGGCATCGGTGTCGACGTTGCTGCGGTCGAGCGGGGCAACGATGGCGGTAATTTTGGTAAAGGCTTTCATGTCAGATTCTTATAGTAATAATGGGAAATTTTATGGCTATTCGGGTTAGCGTGTGCTGTGCAAACCGATTCGGTTGCCTTCTGTGTCTTCGATAAATGCTGCAAAGCCGTTGGCAATTCGGAATTTCTCTTGTAACAGTTTGCCGCCTGCTGCAACGGCTTTTTCTGCTGTTTCGGCACAATCCGGGCAATTGAAGAAAATGGTTGTACCGCCGTGGCCGGGCTGGGCGTTGCTGTCATGCCAAATCATGCCGGCCGTACCGTGTTGGGTGTAATCGGCTGGAAAAATGATGAAACGGAATCCGTTGCCGCCAATGTCTTGCAGGGGTTTGCTGAATACGGATTCGTAAAAGGCTTTGGCGCGATCAAAATCGTGAGCGTGAATACCAAACCAGCTTGACGGATTACTCATTGTTTCTTCCTTTTGCTTGGAATCGTGAAAATGTCTGAACAAATAATAAAGTATCAGGCCGTCTGAAACGGAGTCAGGAGATTCAGACGGCCTGATTTACCGAATTATTCGGTAGCGGCTTCGATTTTTTCTCCAACATGGCTCATGCCGCGGCCCACTGCATTGCCGCCTTTTTTAACGGCTTCGCCGGTTTTTTCGGCAATGTTTTCAGCAGTTTCTTTGGTTTTATCGGCTACGCGCTCGGCAGTCTCTTTGGTTTTGTCCCAATTGCGGTTGGCATCGTTTTTTGCGCCGGACCAAGTGCTGGAACAAGCTGACAGGATGAGGGCTGCGGCAGCCAATGCAAACAGTTTTTTCATACTAGATTCCTTTCGAGTTATCAATGATTTAGAAGGTTTTCGGACGTCTTGCGCAATAGGAAAACTTACTTGAGCAAGGTATTGTTTCAGACGGCCTGATCAATAAAGGCCGTCTGAAAATACTTTAAGCCATAGTGCGGATGTCGGTAAAGTGGCCGGTAACCGCGGCTGCGGCTGCCATGGCAGGGCTGACGAGGTGGGTGCGTCCGCCGTTGCCTTGACGGCCTTCAAAGTTACGGTTGGAAGTGGAGGCGCAACGTTGTCCCGGGGTCAGGCGGTCGGCATTCATGGCGAGGCACATAGAGCAACCTGGCTCGCGCCATTCAAAACCGGCTTCGATAAATACTTCGTGCAAGCCTTCTTTTTCCGCCTGTTCTTTAACCAAACCGGAGCCGGGAACAATCAATACGCGTTGTACATTGTCCGCTTTTTTGCGGCCTTTGGCGATGGCGGCGGCTTCGCGCAAATCTTCGATGCGGCTGTTGGTGCAAGAACCGATAAAGACGATATCGACAGGGATTTCGCTTAATGGCGTACCGGCTTCCAAGCCCATGTATTCGAGCGCGCGTTCCATGCCGCTGCGTTTAACCGGATCGGTTTCTTCGGCAGGATTAGGCACTTTGCCGCTGATGTCCAAAACCATTTCAGGCGAGGTGCCCCAAGTTACTTGAGGCTCGATGTCCTCGGCTTTGAAGTGGTATTCTTTGTCGAAGACTGCGCCTTCGTCAGACACCAGTGTGCGCCAGTACTCGACGGCTTTGTCCCACGCTTCGCCTTTAGGTGCGAAAGGTTTGCCTTTTACATAGTCGATGGTGGTTTGGTCAACGGCAACCATGCCTGAGCGCGCACCGGCTTCGATCGCCATATTGCACAAGGTCATGCGGCCTTCCATGGAAAGGCTACGGATGGCTTCGCCGCCAAATTCGATGGCGTAGCCTGTACCGCCGGCAGTACCGATTTGGCCGATAATATAAAGTGCCACGTCTTTGGCGGTAACACCGGGTTTCAGACGGCCTTCAACGGCAATCAGCATGGATTTGGATTTTTTCGCGGTAATGCACTGAGTCGCCATGGTGTGCTCGACTTCGGAAGTGCCGATACCGTGCGCCAATGCGCCGAATGCGCCGTGGGTAGAAGTGTGCGAGTCGCCGCAGACAACGGTCATGCCGGGCAGGGTAGCGCCTTGCTCCGGGCCCATAACGTGTACGATGCCTTGGCCTTTATCCATAAACGGAAAGTAGGCGAGTGCGCCAAACTCTTTAATGTTTTTGTCCAAAGTATCGACTTGCAGTTTGGAAATCGGATCTTGGATACCTTTGTCCCAGTCGCCGGTCGGGGTGTTGTGGTCAGCTGTAGAGACCACGCTGTCGATACGCCAGAGTTTGCGGCCGGCCATTTTCAAGCCTTCAAATGCTTGCGGGCTGGTGACTTCGTGAACCAGGTGGCGGTCGATGTAAAGCAGGACAGTGCCGTCTTCTTCTTCGCGGACGACGTGGCTGTTCCAAAGTTTATCGTAAAGGGTTTGTGCGCTCATGATGAGTATTCTTTGCTATTGTTAGGTATGAATGATGGTTTGTGTTTATGGGCGGATTTTAGGCTTTTTATAGGGGCTGTGCAATAGAAATTTGTCCAATTTTTAAAATTTGTTGCAAAGTTTCAAAAAACCTTATTAAAAATTAGACAAATTGTAGAATTGTTGACAAAAAGATGCATCTTATCTGAAAGAATACTTGTCGAAATGCACTAAAAAGTTCTATCATTCTCACTCAATATCCACACTTAACAAAGAGGTATAGAGAATGAAATTACCGGTAATGGCTGCCGAACATCTGTCGCAACTTCAGGCGTTTGAAGCGAAAATCTTGTGCAACCACGCCAAAATCGAAGCATGGTTCCGTTCGCAATGGAACGAACACCGTCCGCCGTTTTATGGTTCGGTTGACATCCGTAATGCCGGTTACAAAATTTCATCTATCGATATGAACCTGTTTCCGGGCGGCTTCAATAATTTGAATCCCAACTTTATCCCGCTGGCGGCGGTTGCCGCGCAGGATGCGGTACAGCGTGCCTGTGAAACAGCCAAATCCGTATTGATTATTCCCGAAAACCATACCCGCAACACGTTCTACCTGCAAAACGTTTACGCACTCAGCGAGATTTTGCGTTCGGCAGGGTATGAAGTGCGTTTGGGTAGCTTGAATCCTGAAGTAACCGAGCCGACCGAGTTTGAAACTGCATTAGGCGATAAAATCCTGCTGGAGCCTTTATTGCGTACCCGCGAGCGCGTTCATCTTGCAGACGGCTTCTCGCCTTGCGTCGTCCTGTTGAACAACGACTTGTCCGTCGGCGTTCCCGATATTCTCAAAGACATCAACCAAACCGTATTGCCTCCGTTGCACGGCGGTTGGACGACGCGCCGCAAAACAGAACATTTCAGCGCATACAACCAAGTCGCCGCCGAATTTGCCAAGCTGATTGGCATCGACGAATGGCAGATTAACCCGTATTTTGAAAAAATCGGCGGTTTGGACTTCCAAGAGCGCGAAGGCGAAGATGCGTTGGCAGGCGCAGTAGAGCGCGTATTGGCGAAAATCCAAGCCAAATACGACGAATTGGGCATTACTGACCAGCCTTTCGTGATTGTCAAAGCCGATGCAGGTACTTACGGCATGGGCGTGATGAGTGTAAAATCCGCCGATGAAGTACGCGGATTGAACCGCAAAAACCGCAACAAAATGGCGAAGGTGAAAGAAGGTTTGGAAGTCAGCGAAGTGATTGTCCAAGAAGGTATTTATACCTATGAAACCATGAACGGCGCCGTGTGCGAACCCGTCGTTTATATGATGGACCGTTTTGTTATCGGCGGCTTCTTCCGCGTACACGAAGGACGCGGCGCGGATGAAAACCTCAACGCCGGCGGCATGGTGTTCGTCCCACTGTCGAACAGCATTCCCACCGGTAGCGGCGACAATTCCCAAGAAGCGCCTGAAGCCTGTAAACGCGTATTTGAACAATGGGATTCGCTCGGTATGCCGCGCTCTGAAAAAGACTGCGACGTGGACAATGAACACAACCGCCTCTACGTTTACGGCGTCATGGCGCGCCTGTCCTTGCTTGCTGCCGCATTGGAGCTGGAGAAAACCGCGCCTCAAGCCTAATCAAGCGTTGATCAATATTGTCAGGCCGTCTGAAAATCAGTTTTCAGACGGCCTTTTCTGTCTGTACAATTCATTCTAACTAAAAAAACATGATTTATTTTTATGAGCAAACCAGCCAATCCAGTTGAGATAACCGACAATCTGCAAGACCAAACCATGCAGCGCAGCAATACCGACAATGCGCCGCGTTCTGCTATTCATCAAACCTTGTATTCCGCCGATACCTTTGTTCAGTATGATTATATCGCCGGAAAAAACTTGCCCGATATTGTCCGTCCGCAAGAAGGTCAAATCAACTGGCTGCATTTTGTCGGCATCAATGATGTTGCCTTGCTTAAACACGCGCTTGAGCCTTATGGTATCCATGAGCTGGTTATTGAAGATATTCTTAGCCGCAAACAGCGTCCGAAAATCGAAGACTACGGCAGCTATGTTTTTACTGCCGCACAGGTTTACCACTATACCTCCACAGGCAAGCTTCATTCCGACCAAGTGTATGTGATTATCGGCAAAGATTTTGTGTTGTCTTTCCAACAAAAACCATTGGGCTTGTTCAGCCATCTCCGCCGGCAGATGCACGAAAATCCGCACAATATTTTGAACAAAAATACGGCGTTTCTTGCTTATTGCCTGCTTGACCGCATTGTGGACGACTATTTCATCGTTTTGGAGTCGTACAACAACCGTGTTGAAGCAATAGACAAGTCCCTGTTTAAAAATGAAAACAGCGATATTCTCAGTAAGATTCACCGCCTCAAGCGCGATGCCGTCCGTCTGCGACGCACGCTTTTGCCATTGCGCGATGTGTTCTATCAACTGGCCGTGCGCGGTGATTTTGCTATTTTCAAAGGCGAATCGACCGTCTATCTGCGCGACGTGTACGACCACAATATGCAGCTTATCGAATCGCTTGATGCCTCGCGTGATATGGTGTTGAGCATGATGGACATTTATCTTTCCTTCCAATCCAACCGCATGAACCAGCAAATGCGCGTGTTGACGGTTATCACCATCATCTTTATGCCGCTGACCGTCATCACCGGCATCTACGGCATGAACTTCGACAATATGCCCGAACTGCATTGGCATTACGGCTATTTCATGGTTTTGGGTGTGATGCTGTGCATCATCATCGGACTGCTGATTTTCTTTTCGCGTAGAAAATGGCTGTAAACGGGTAGGCAAGGAGTTGAAAGTCAACGTTTAAAAACGGTAGAATGATTTGGCACACGTGCAGTCTGAAGTTTTCAGACAATTTAAAAATAAATATCAAAAGGAGAAGAAACTATGAAACCGGAACGCCAGCTACCTTCCCATGAACTCATCATGTCCGAGCTGATGATGCCTTATACGGCAAACTTCAGCGGCAATGTTCACGGTGGCGATCTTCTGCGCCTGCTTGACCAAGTGGCATATTCCTGCGCCTGCCGTTACAGCGGTACCTATTGCGTTACTCTGTCTGTTGATAAAGTATTGTTTAAAGAGCCCATTCATGTCGGCGAACTGGTAACCTTTTACGCCAGCATCAACTACACAGGCCGTACTTCTATGGAAGTCGGCATCCGTGTAGAGGCGCAAAACATCCACACCGGCGAAGTGCGTCATACCAACAGCTGCTACTTCACCATGGTTGCCGTTGAAGACGGTAAGCCGGTTCCTGTACCGCCTTTGGAAATCAATACACCGCGCCAACGCTGCCGTTATGAAAGGGCTAAAAAACGCAAAGAATTGAGTTTGCAGGCTGCGGACAAAGATTCTGGCTGCAACTAAATTCAATTTATTAAATAACGAAGGCCGTCTGAAATCCTGTTTCAGACGGCCTTCACGCAAAAGCCATAAACCGCTTGTTTTGTGGTAGAATCAACAAGATTTTTGCCATACGAAATTACAGATAATCATGACCGACGCAACCATCCGCAACGACCATAAATTTGCACTTGAAACCCTGCCTGTTAGCCTTGAAGACGAAATGCGCAAGAGCTACCTCGATTACGCAATGAGCGTGATTGTGGGACGAGCCCTGCCGGATGTCCGCGACGGTCTCAAGCCGGTACACCGCCGCGTGTTGTACGCGATGCACGAGTTGAAAAACAACTGGAATTCCGCCTATAAAAAATCGGCGCGTATCGTCGGCGACGTTATCGGTAAATACCACCCCCACGGCGATACAGCCGTTTACGACACCATCGTCCGCATGGCGCAAGACTTCTCCATGCGTTATGTGTTGATCGACGGTCAGGGCAACTTCGGTTCTGTCGACGGCTTGGCCGCAGCAGCCATGCGTTATACCGAAATCCGCATGGAAAAAATTTCCCATGAAATGCTGGCGGATATTGAAGAAGAAACCGTTAATTTTGGTCCCAACTATGACGGCAGCGAACATGAGCCGCTGGTGTTGCCGACCCGTTTCCCTGCATTGTTGGTAAACGGTTCGTCCGGTATTGCCGTCGGTATGGCAACCAATATCCCGCCGCACAATTTGGGTGATACCATCAATGCCTGCCTGCGTTTGTTGGACGAGCCTGAAACTGAAATCGACGAGCTGATCAATATCATCCAAGCGCCCGATTTCCCAACAGGCGCAACTATTTACGGCTTGAGCGGTGTGCGCGAAGGCTATAAAACCGGCCGCGGCCGCGTGGTGATGCGCGGTAAAACCCATATTGAGCCTATCGGCAAAAACGGTGAACGCGAAGCCATCGTTATCGATGAAATCCCATATCAAGTCAACAAAGCCAAGCTGGTTGAGAAAATCGGTGAGTTGGTACGCGAAAAAACGTTGGAAGGCGTATCCGACCTGCGCGACGAGTCCGATAAATCCGGTATGCGTGTCGTGATCGAATTGAAACGCAATGAAAATGCCGAAGTCGTTTTGAACCAACTCTACAAACTGACCCAGCTGCAAGACAGCTTCGGTATCAACATGGTGGCCTTGGTTGACGGCCAGCCGCGCTTGCTGAACCTGAAGCAAATCCTGTCCGAATTCCTGCGCCACCGTCGTGAAGTCGTTACACGTCGTACTTTATTCCGCCTGAAAAAAGCGCGTCATGAAGGTCATATTGCCGAAGGTAAAGCAGTTGCCTTGTCCAATATCGACGAAATCATTCGTCTGATCAAAGAATCTGCCAACGCGCCGGAAGCCAAAGAAAAACTGCTGTCCCGCCCATGGCGCAGCAGCTTGGTTGAAGACATGCTCAGCCGTACGGATTTGGATCTGCAAATGATGCGCCCTGAAGGCTTACCAGAGAATTTGGGTCTGCACAGCCAAGGCTATTATCTGAGCGAATTGCAAGCTGATGCCATTTTGCGCATGAGCCTGCGTAACCTGACCGGCCTCGATCAGGAAGAAATTGTCGGCGAATATAAAAACCTGATGAGCAAAATCATTGATTTTGTGGATATTCTTTCCAAACCAGAGCGCGTTACCCAAATCATCCGCGAAGAATTGGCAGACATTAAAGCCAACTTTGGCGATGAGCGTCGCAGCGAAATCAATCCGTTTGGCGGCGATATTGCCGATGAAGACCTGATTCCGCAACGCGAAATGGTTGTTACCCTGACTCATGGCGGCTACATCAAAACCCAGCCGACGACCGATTATCAGGCGCAACGTCGCGGCGGCCGCGGCAAACAGGCAGCGGCAACCAAAGACGAAGACTTTATCGAAACCCTGTTTGTTGCCAACACGCATGATTATTTGATGTGCTTTACCAATTTGGGCAAGTGCCATTGGATTAAAGTGTATAAACTGCCGGAAGGCGGCCGCAACAGCCGCGGTCGTCCGATCAACAACGTTATCCAATTGGAAGAAGGTGAAAAAGTCAGCGCCATCTTGGCCGTGCGCGAGTTTCCGGAAGACCAATACGTCTTCTTTGCCACTGCACAAGGCATGGTGAAAAAAGTCCAGCTGTCTGCGTTTAAAAACGTCCGCAGCCAAGGCATCAAAGCCATTGCGCTTAAAGAAGGCGATTACTTGGTCGGCGCAGCGCAAACCGGCGGTGCGGACGACATTATGCTGTTCTCCAACTTGGGCAAAGCCATCCGCTTTAACGAATATTGGGAAAAATCCGGTAACGATGAAGCAGAAGATGCCGATATCGAAATCGAAAACGAAGATTCAGACGGCCTGGATGATGAAAATGCCGAAAACGCATTGCCAAGCGGCAAACATGGTGTCCGTCCGTCCGGCCGCGGCAGCGGCGGTTTGCGCGGTATGCGCCTGCCGGCCGATGGCAAGATTGTCAGCCTGATTACCTTCGCCCCTGAAGCCGAGCAAAGCGATTTGCAAGTATTGACCGCTACCGCCAACGGCTATGGCAAACGCACCCCGATTGCCGATTACAGCCGTAAAAACAAAGGTGGCCAAGGCAATATCGCCATCAATACCGGCGAGCGCAACGGCGATTTGGTTGCCGCGACTTTGGTCAGCGAAACCGACGACCTGATGCTGATTACCAGCGGCGGCGTCCTGATTCGTACCAAAGTTGAGCAAATCCGTGAGACCGGCCGTGCTGCCGCAGGTGTACGCCTGATTAATCTGGATGAAGGCGAAACCTTGGTCAGCTTGGAGCGCGTGGCTGAAGAGGCTGAAGATGAAGCCGCTTTAGAAACCGATGCAGCTGAAAATCAAGTGGTAGAAGCTGAAGATACTCCGTCTCAAGAATCTTAAACGTTAATGAAAAAGGCCGTCTGAAAAGTTTTCAGACGGCCTGCTTATTCCAAAAGAAAATCCCGTGAGCGCAACCGAACCGTTCGATTTACCTCTTTTTCTGAAAAATCTGCCCAATCTGCCGGGCGTGTACCGTTTTTTTGACGAAGACAACAATGTTTTGTATGTCGGCAAAGCGGTCAATCTCAAGCGGCGCGTTTCCAGCTATTTCCAAAAAAACGACCATTCGCCGCGCATCGCATTGATGGTAAAACAGGTTCACCATATTGAAACCACCATCACGCGTTCCGAAGCCGAAGCGCTGATTCTCGAAAACAACTTCATCAAAGCCTTGTCGCCGAAATACAATATTCTTTTCCGTGATGACAAAAGCTATCCTTATTTGATGCTCAGCGGCCATCAATATCCGCAAATGGCGTATTACCGCGGCACGTTGAAAAAGCCTAATCAATATTTCGGCCCGTATCCCAACAGCAATGCCGTGCGCGACAGCATTCAAGTGTTGCAAAAAGTCTTTATGCTGCGTACCTGCGAAGACAGCGTATTCGAGCACCGCGACCGTCCTTGTTTGCTTTACCAAATCAAACGCTGCACCGCGCCTTGTGTCGGCCACATCAGTGAAGAAGATTATCGCGACAGCGTGCGTGAAGCAGCCACTTTCCTCAATGGCAAAACCGACGAACTGACGCGTACCTTGCAACATAAAATGCAAACCGCCGCCGCCAATCTGCAATTTGAGGAAGCTGCCCGTTACCGCGATCAAATCCAAGCACTCGGCATCATGCAGAGCAATCAGTTTATCGACAGTAAAAATCCGAACAATCCAAACGATATTGATTTACTCGCGCTGGCGGTTTCAGACGGCCTGGTTTGCGTACACTGGGTCAGCATACGCGGCGGACGGCATGTAGGCGATAAAAGCTTTTTCCCCGACACCAAAAACGATCCCGAGCCAAACGGACAAGATTACGCCGAAGCCTTCGTCGCCCAACATTATTTGGGCAAAAGCAAACCCGACATCATCATCAGCAACTTTCCCGTTCCTGATGCGCTGAAAGAGGCTTTGGAAGGCGAACACGGCAAGCAGATGCAATTTGTCACCAAGACCATAGGCGAACGCAAAGTCTGGTTGAAAATGGCGGAACAAAACGCGCAAATGGCGATTGCACAACGCCGCCTGCAACAAAGCAGCCAGCAACACCGCATTGATGAACTGGCAAAAATCCTCGGTATGGATTCAGACGGCCTCAACCGCCTTGAATGTTTCGATATCAGCCACACGCAAGGCGAGGCCACTATTGCGTCCTGCGTTGTGTACGATGAGCAAAACATCCAGCCTTCGCAATACCGCCGCTACAACATCACGACTGCCAAGCCTGGCGACGACTACGCCGCCATGCGCGAAGTGTTGACGCGCCGTTACGGCAAAATGCAGGAAGCCGAAGCCAACGGCGAAAGCGTCAAATGGCCGGATGTCGTGTTGATTGACGGCGGCAAAGGGCAAATCGGCGTAGCCGTATCGGTATGGGAAGAACTCGGGCTGCATATTCCTTTGGTCGGTATCGCCAAAGGCCCTGAGCGCAAAGCTGGTATGGAAGAACTCATACTGCCTTTTACCGGCGAAGTCTTCCGCCTGCCGCCCAACAGTCCGGCCTTGCATTTATTGCAAACCGTACGCGATGAGTCGCACCGCTTTGCGATTACAGGCCACCGCAAAAAACGCGACAAAGCACGCGTTACTTCCTCACTCAGCGAAATCCCAGGTATCGGCAGCAAACGCCGCCAAGCATTGCTCACCCGATTCGGCGGTCTGCGCGGCGTGATTGCCGCCAGCCGCGAGGACTTGGAAAAAGTTGAAGGCATCAGCAAAGCATTGGCGGAAACCATTTACGAGCATCTGCACTGATTGGCTTGAACAGCAAAAAGGAACAATATGAAACCTGTCATCATCAAAAATATCGAGATCGACAAAGGTCTGCCTAAAATTGCCGTGCCGCTGGTGGCCGCCAATACGCAGGAATTGGAGCAGGCTTTGCACGTATTGAAAGATACGACTTTTGACATTATTGAATTTCGTGCGGATTTTTTTCAAGAAGCGCTTGATGCCGATTTTATTGCCGAGCAATTAGGCATTGTCCGACAGGCTTTCCCTGACAAGCCCTTGCTGTTTACGTTTAGAAGGGCGCAAGAGGGCGGCAATACGCCTTGTACGGAAGACTATTATTTTGAATTATTGGAAAAAATCATCCGTTCCAAACAAGCTGATATGATCGACATCGAGCTTTTTGCCGAGGAAAGCGGCGTAAAACAAACCATTGCTTTGGCGCATGAGTATCAAACTGCCGCCTTACTTTGTAATCACGATTTCCAAGCCACGCCGTCTTTGGCAGACATTATAGGCCGTCTGAAAACAATGGCAGAGTGGGGCGCGGATATCTGTAAAATTGCCGTGATGCCGCAATCGCCGCAAGATGTATTGACCTTATTACAGGCAACATATAATGTTTCACAAATTATCGACCGCCCGATTATTACTATGTCTATGGGTAAAATCGGGGCCGTCAGCCGCTTGGTCGGCTCGACTTTCGGCTCGGCCGTTACCTTTGGTGCAGCAGGAAAAACGTCGGCCCCCGGCCAAATTGATGCCAATGAATTGAGGAAAATCTTGGCAATTTTGGGATAGTTTAATTATTAATATTTAAGGCCGTCTGAAAAATATTTTTCAGACGGCCTGATTTTTTTAAATTTATTTCTTTTAATTTTAAATAAAACCTGTAACAATAGGCTTCCTATTTTAATAACTAGAGGAGAAATAAAATGACTACTACTACTAAAGAAAACCTGGCGAATCCAGGTCCAGTAGGCCTGTGTGGCTTTGCATTGACAACTTGGTTGCTCAGTCTGATTAACGGCGGCTTTTTTACTGCTCAAGAGGGTATTGGCTTAGTTTTGGGCATGGCTCTCGCCTTTGGTGGTATCGCCCAAGTTATTGCCGGTATGTTTGAGTTCAAAAAAGGCAATACGTTTGGCTTTACCGCTTTTATCAGCTATGGCGCCTTCTGGTGGACATGGGCTTTGTTTACCATCTTTTTCAAAGGAGAAACAGCCCCGGCATTTATCGGCTGGTATCTCTGCGCATGGGGTATGTTTTCGCTGATGATGTTTGTGGCTACCTTGACCAAGCCTAAAGTATTGAGCGGTATTTTCTTTTGCTTGACACTGACTTTCTTTGCTTTAGGTATTGGCGATGGCATGGAAAATCATAGCATCGTCCATATCGGCGGTTGCTTAGGCTTGGTAACTGCTCTCGGTGCGTTCTACTTGGCAGCGGCAGAAGTCATCAACGAATCTTTCGGCAAGACAGTTTTGCTGGTTGGCGAGCGTAAATAAGCTTAACCATACAAAATGCCGTCTGAACGGTGGAAATGAAATCAAAGATTTCGGCCACAATGTTCAGACGGCATTTTTTATTTGTCATCGAATAAATCGACATCAAATAAATCCGGCTCTTTGATGCGCTCCCGACAATCAAGCTTGATGTCTTCAGTAACCCGGCAGCAGCACGGCAAAATTTCTCCGGGCGCGACAAAAGCGAGTGGAAAATTATCATAAGAGACTTTCCCATCCAAGATTTTAACCCGGCATGAACCGCAATAACCGCTGCGACATTGGTATTCAACCTCGTGTCCGGTGCGCTCCAAGCCCTCCAATAAGGTTTCGCCTTGTTGGAGTTGGAAGGTTTTGTCGTGTGTGCTAATGAGTACCATGTGTGTTTTAGGGCATAGAGGCCGTCTGAACAATGTTTCAGACGGCCTTAAATTATAAATTCAAATAATCAAGCCTTTTTCCCACAAGGCCAAAACGACATGAAGCTGGCTGTTATATTTTTTTTCATTACCCACAATTTCGCGCCAGAAAACGGATTTTTTCTGATTTGCCCATTCGGGATCATTTTTTAAAAGGCTGACCGCTGCAACGGCATATTCTCCGTTTTTGGAATGTTTGGTTTTGACTTTTCCGGGTTGATTCCTTTAACCAACCCCGCACGACACAATCCCAAAAATGCATTCTTGGGGCATCCTTTTTTTCTAATTGACTCCTTGATGGGAAATGATGCCGCAATCTCTGTCCAAGCTTGTTCCATATCTTC
>NZ_JBQCTZ010000010.1:0-42779 GCF_051963715.1 Neisseria sp. P0001.S005
AACAGACGGCGCAAGTCGCCATCGGTAAATACGCCTTTCAGACGGCCTTCGGCATCGGTTACCGCCAACATGCCCAAACCTTTTTCACTCATGCGGACAATGGCCTCTTTCAACGGTGTACCCAACAAAACGGCAGGCAGAGCTTCGTCTTTGTGCATAATATCCGCCACGCGCAGCAGCAGGCGTTTGCCCAAACTGCCGGCCGGATGGCTTAAAGCAAAATCATCCGGCGTAAACGCACGCGCCTGCAGCAATACCACCGCCAGAGCATCGCCCAAGGCCATCACGGCGGTCGTACTGGAAGTCGGCGCAAGGCCGAGCGGACAGGCTTCTTTGGAAACCGCCGCGGTAATATGGATATCGGCATGGCGCGCCATGGTCGAAGTAGGATGGGCAGTGATACAAATAAGCGTGATGTTTTTGCGTTTCAACGCCGGAATAATCGCTGCAATTTCATCGCTTTCGCCGGAATTGGAAATGGCAACCACGACATCGTGGTCCACAATCATGCCCAAATCGCCATGCGCCGCTTCGGCAGGATGGACGAAAAACGCAGGCGTGCCCGTCGAAGCCATGGTCGCCGCCATTTTGCGGCCGATGTGTCCGGACTTACCCATGCCGGCAATTACAACCCTGCCCTTGCAGTGCAACAACGCTTCTGCCGCACGGACAAAATTGTCGTCCAACGCCGCCGCAATTTCATGCAAACCTTCGGCTTCCGTATTCAATACATCACGCGCCCAGTCGAGATAAAGTGTGTTTTCCGCCATCAAAACTACCTTTCGTGCTTGAATTTAGGTTTGTTTTGCCCAAATTAATCAGCCGTAAACTGTTCAAATTCATCGAATCGGCGTAGCATTACCGCCACTTCACAAACAAACCTATTATGTAAAAGGAATCAGAGATGACTATTTTATCGGACGTTAAAGCATTAGGACAACAAATCTGGTTGGACAATCTCTCCCGTTCGCTGGTACAAAGCGGCGAGTTGGCAGAAATGCTGAAACAAGGTGTGTGTGGCGTAACTTCCAATCCTGCCATTTTCCAAAAAGCCTTTGCCGGAGACGCGCTGTACGCCGATGAAGTAGCCGCGCTCAAACAACAAGACCTAACCCCGAAACAACGCTACGAAACCATGGCGGTTGCCGATGTGCAAGCCGCTTGCGACGTATGCCTTGCCGAACACGAATCCACCGGCGGTAAAACCGGCTTCGTCAGCCTCGAAGTTTCGCCTGAATTGTCCAAAGACGCGCAAGGTACGGTTGAAGAAGCGCGCCGCCTGCACGCCGCCATCGGCCGCAAAAATGCCATGATTAAAGTACCGGCAACCGATGAAGGCATCGAAGCACTTGAAACCCTCGTTTCAGACGGCATCAGCGTCAACCTGACCCTGCTCTTCTCCCGCGTCCAAACCCTCAAAGCCTATGCGGCCTACGCGCACGGCATTGCCAAACGTTTGAAGGCAGGACATGACGTTTCCCATATTCAAGTTGTCGCCAGCTTCTTTATTTCTCGTGTCGATGCCGCATTGGACGCCACTCTGCCCGACCACCTCAAAGGCAAAGTCGCCATTGCGCTGGCCAAAGCCGCCTATCAAGATTGGGCGCAATACTTCGGCAGCAGCGAATTTGCCGCACTTGCCGAAAAAGGTGCCAACCGCGTCCAACTTCTGTGGGCATCTACCGGCGTAAAAAACCCTGCCTATTCTGACACTTTGTACGTTGACAGCCTGATTGGCGCCCATACCGTCAACACCGTTCCCGATGCCACACTCAAAGCCTTTATCGACCACGGCACCGCCAAAGCCACGTTAACCGAAGGTGTGGACGAAGCCCAAGCGCAGCTTGCCGAAACCGCCAAACTCGGCATTGATGTCGAAACTTTGGCAACTCGTTTGCAGGAAGACGGTTTGAAACAATTTGAAGACGCTTTCGCCAAACTGCTGGCTCCCTTGGCTTAAGCGGATTGAACGGACGGCCGAGAAACTTAAATCATTTTGAAAAGTCTCAGGCCGTCTGAAACCCAAATTCGGGCGTGTACGGCACGCCCTTTTCTATCACGATTTGAATACCGCGCAGGCATACTATCCCTGCCCTACAAAACCACCCTGCCATGTATATAGGACGTTTCGCACCCAGCCCTACCGGCCTGCTTCATATCGGCTCCCTACTGACCGCCGTTGCCTCCTATGCCGACGCGCGCGTTCATCAGGGCAAATGGCTGGTCCGCATTGAAGACCTTGACCCCCCGCGCGAAATGCCCGGCGCCGCTGCCGACATTTTGCGCACGCTCGAAGCTTTCGGTTTTGAGTGGGACGGCGAAGTCACCTATCAAAGCCGCCGTTACGACCTGTATCAAGACACCCTCGACCGCCTCAAAGCAGCCGGGCTGGTGTATCCCTGCTATTGCAGCCGAAAAGACTGGCAGGCGGCGGCAACACATGGCGCAGACGGATTTGTATATAACGGCCGTTGCCGCAATCCTCAGCAAAGACCCGACACGCAAAACAAAACTCCGGCATGGCGCATTCAAGTTCCTGATCGCATGATCGGTTTTTCAGACGGCATTGTCGGACATTACGCACAAAATCTGGCACACGATATCGGCGATTTTGTCCTGCTTCGTGCCGACGGCTATTGGGCATATCAGCTTGCCGTGGTTGCCGACGATGCCGATCAAGGCATAACGCATATTGTCCGCGGTCAGGACTTGCTCGTTTCCACGCCGCGCCAAATCTATCTGCAACAATGCCTCGGCGTTCCCACACCGGCCTACGCCCACCTTCCCCTATTGACCAACAATCAAGGACAAAAATGGTCGAAACAAACCCTTGCCCCGGCTTTGGATTTGAATCAAAAAGAACAACTCCTACGCCAAGTCCTAACCTACCTCAACCTACCCGATGCACCTACCGTGAACCGTCCGCAGGAATTGCTTGATTGGGCGGTGGTACACTGGCAAATGGACAAAATCCCAAAATCGTCCATTATCACAGACTGAATTAGCACGATTACAACAAAATTACTCTAGGTATTACAATATTTCATAAAGTTATGTAAGTAATCTTCCGGTTCATCCCAAACCATGCCTAAGAAGCGAAAAATCATGTATATTTTAAAAATTTCCTAAAATTGTCACAAACTGATAATTTCAAGGTTGTAACAACATACGGCTGACGCGTTATTGAGGATGACAAAACGCGGCAGATCTCCCACGATACAACAAAAAGAATACCGCTATGCCAAGTGCCATTATTGTAGAAGACGAAGTATTAGCAGCAGAACGCTTACGTGTATTATTGGAAGAGTGCAATGTCGTACTACTCAACGTCTTTCACCATGCCATGCCAGCATTGGAGTGGCTGAGCGTCCACGAAGTCGACATCGTCTTTGCCGACATCGGCATGCCGGAAATCGACGGTCTCGAGTTTGTCGAACGCATTAAGCGTACCGCCAAGCGCCAGCCGGAAATTGTATTCACCACAGCCTATGAAGAACATGCCCTGCGCGCGTTTGAGCTGGCTGCCGCAGACTATCTGCTCAAACCAATCAAAATGACCCGCCTGCAAACCGCGCTTGACCGCATCATCGAGAAAAACCGCGAAAAAGCAGACAGTTTCACCCATTTCAAAGTGTACAACCGCGAACGCATGGTTGAAATCCCATGGCAACAGGCGCGTTACCTGATGGCGGAACACAAAACCGTCTATCTGTTTACCGGCGACGGCCACAGCTACGAATTACCGAAAACATTGGTTTACTGGGAAGAATTGCTGGGCGATAAAGTCATCCGCATCCACCGCAATGCCCTCGTCTTCCGCCACACCCTCGACAGCCTGATTCGACTGGACGATGACGAAAACGACGAATACGCATCCACATGGGGTGCTAAAATTCTCGATATTCCAACTCCGTTGCCTGTCAGCCGCCGACAACTGTCCACCCTGAGGAAAATCATTAAAAACAGCATCTAACAATGCACTCCTTGATTGGCTCTCTTTAAATCAAAGGCCGTCTGAAAAGATATTTTCAGACGGCCTGAGACCTTTGCAAAATTCCCCAAAATCCCCTAAATTCCCACCAAGACATTTAGGGGATTTCCCATGAGCACCTTCTTCCAGCAAACCGCACAAGCCATGATTGCCAAACACATCGACCGCTTCCCACTATTGAAGTTGGATCAGGTGATTGATTGGCAACCGATCGAGCAGTACCTGAATCGTCAAAGAACCCGTTACCTTAGAGACCACCGCGGCCGTCCCGCCTATCCCCTGTTGTCCATGTTCAAAGCCGTCCTGCTCGGACAATGGCACAGCCTCTCCGATCCCGAACTCGAACACAGCCTCATCACCCGCATCGATTTCAACCTGTTTTGCCGTTTTGACGAACTGAGCATCCCCGATTACAGCACCTTATGCCGCTACCGCAACTGGCTGGCGCAAGACGACACCCTGTCCGAATTGCTGGAACTGATTAACCGCCAACTGACTGAAAAAGGTTTAAAAGTAGAGAAAGCATCCGCCGCCGTCATTGACGCCACCATTATTCAGACCGCCGGCAGCAAACAGCGTCAGGCCATAGAAGTCGATGACGAAGGACAAGTCAGCGGCCAAACCACACCGAGTAAGGACAAAGATGCCCGTTGGACAAAGAAAAACGGTTTATACAGACTCGGTTACAAACAACATACCCGTACCGATGGGGAAGGCTATATCGAGAAACTGCACATCACCCCTGCCAATACCCATGAGTGCAACCACCTGTTGCCTTTGTTGGAGGGCATTGCCGAAGGTACGACCGTCTATGCCGACAAAGGCTATGACAGTAAGGAAAACCGGCAACATCTGGAAGAGCATCAGTTGTTAGACGGCATTATGCGCAAAGCCTGCCGCAACCGTCCGCTGACGGAAGCGCAAACCAAACGCATCTGAAGGCGATGTGTTTGAACCTGTTGAAAGCGGCCAACAGGCTAAGTGTGCCTGTTGCCGCCTAAAAGGCGGCCCGGATGCCTGATTATCAGGTATCCAAGGGGGGATTAAGGGGGTATTTGAATAGAATCAGTGGATATTTGAAACAAAAGCAGCCGAAAACCTTTGTTTAGGTTTCGGCTGTTGGGGGAAAGACTTTTTTGCAAAGGTCTCAGATAGTATGGCAAGGCGAGGCAATACCGTACTGGTTTAAAGTTAATCCACTATAAAACAAAGGTCGTCTGAAAACCTGTTTCCAAGTTTCAGACGACCTCTTGGTCTTCATTCGTTTGCACGAACCAATCAGAAAAACAGCTCGCGCCAGCTGATACGTTTCAAACCACAGATACGACCACCCTCAACTGCCAGAGACTCACCCTTATTTAACAGTAGGCTGCGGGTTACTTTATTGGAGAAGCATTTGTTATTTGGCGTACTCGACGTAACAGAAAGCTCTTTATCCGTACCCGTACCACCTGAATCCCCGTCTGCGGTCACAGGGGAATCATCCAATTTGCTCGGATTGAGGAAGGTAAAGTTGATAACCCCATCCTGAGTCAAACCATTGGCGTATTGCATACCAAAGCCGTCCAGCTTCCGAATAACGGTATCAGGCGTAAAACGCGCGCTGCGTGCGTTCAATGCACCTCCATTATCAGCATTCACACCAATGAACGAAGTTTTTGCTGCAGTTTTCACGCTCGTACTTGCTGGTAAACAAACATCGGCACCTGCAGATTTTTCCTCTGTAACAGAATCATAGCGACGCACAGTCACAACAGCAGTACGCAAGATCATAGTCGGTTTGACGTTTACCCGTTCACCATCACGCAAATCGATTTTCCAACCTTTTTGGGTTTTGGCAACCTGGTTGTTAGTTAGATAAATATAGCCTTCTTTTCCTTTTTCTTCAGGACGAAACTCTTGTTGCTGCAAATCACTTTCGGAAGCAGCGGTTACGGTCTGATTCGGTGTCAAATCTTCATAAATACCGTAAATAGATTGCTTGTCTTTATTGGTCAGATCATTTTGATAAATCTCACTGCCCGTACCGAAAATCACGACATATTCGTTTGCTCTGCGGCGTGAAACGGCAGGTGCGGAGGTAATCGGTTTGCTGGGTGAACCCGTAAAGATTTTAACAACCTTCCAGTTGTCCGGTTTTTCGCCGCGCAGGTCAAAACGATACATATTGCCTCCACGGTCGCCCGCATACGCAACATCAATTACACCATCAAAATCAGTGTCCACAAGGGTCGGCGTGGACAGACCGCCTACACCGTCTTGAACTTCGATTTTTTTCAACAAATCGCCCGGTGCTTTACCTGTATCGTTACCACGCTTATCGCCTGTACCAACTTCCTTACCTAGCATTTCATATACATACAATGCTGTTTCATTTTTCGTATCGGCTTTATCTTCAACACGATAACCGCTGGCAAGAAAACCTGCATAGCGAATGTTTTCTTTTATATCTACACGTCCGTTATCGGCAGGTCTGCTGACCGAGACACGCCCAATTTGCGGCGTACCAATGGTATAGCCCAATGTGTTTTTCTCACCTTTGATGGTTTCAAACAATGGAACTGTTTTATTCCACTCGGTATCAGTGACATCCAAACCTGTTTTGGTAGCTTTATCTACATTACCGCCGATATTCAGGGCATAGGCACCACGACCACCCTGACCCATCGCACCAAACATAAATACGCGCTGAGTATCATTTTCAGAAGTCTGACGCAAGGTAAATCCGCCGTTAACCATATATTCATGATTGGTAATAGACGACGTATAGCTGTCTTTGGCAATATTTTTCAAAACTTTTGCCAAAGTAACCGTCTTCACATTATTACCATCTGCGACATCCCGCTCCATTGTCGAAGGGATGTAGCTGACTTTCAGTTCATACGGATGATTTGCATCTGACGAGGTTTGGAACAAATGCACCATGCCGTCATTCGCAGCCGCAACCATATATTTCTGACGCTTGATCGTATCGTTGCCAACTTTATACTTGGCCTTATTACCGACAGCAGCAACCGAACCGTCCAAAATATCGCCCAAATCACGCTGATCACCTTCCCGAATACGGTAAACTTGACTGTACGGTGTGTTTTTTGATTTATCTTGTATTGATTTATCATCACCGATACGCCCCGTCCAATTCAGCAAATCACGCCATTCATCCGAATTTTTACCATTAGCTGCATCTGCAATATCAAAATAGGCATTGTTTAAAGTATTATTGGGAATATTATTAATAAAATAAGTACTTGAACCCGTATTAATCAGGGTTTTACGGTTTGCAAACGACGGGTACAGCTTCAATTCTTCACTACGACGACCATCCTTCCCTAATCTTTGGAAAATAATCTGGCTACTCCAAGAGTTTGTTTTCAAACCGATAACTGCCGACATCTCAGGCAGGCTGCTGCTGGTCGTTGCAGGCGCGGTCGCACCAACATCGTCGTAACCCACATTTTTCGTGCCAGGTTTAATCTGCTCTACAATGTCGTTAAATACCTTCGACAAACTTTCAGGTTTATCTGCCTCATAATAATACTCGGGGCGGCTGGCAGCCAGCTCCAAATACCTCCTTCCTGAGGGCGAAATACCTTGCCCGAAGCCTACGGTAAAGGTCTGCACCAGTTGTTTACTGTAATCGGCAGGATCTTTAGGATCGCCGTTCCAGCTTTTACCTGTATCATCCGTTCCTTCGGTTTTAAAATCCTGCTCTGCAAGTTTTTTACTGAAGAAAGCTAAGCCATCATCCATATCCCAAGAGGTATCATATGCCCCCAATTTCTCATTCCGACAATAACCTGCCTGCCTATACCCAAAATAATTATATGCTTCTCTATACTTTGGTTCTTCCAGAGAAATATTTCGTCCATAATAATCCGAATAGCGGCTTAAATCCCCATATTTAAAATCAGACTTAGGCCATTTGTATCCTCTATCATCCAAACTACAGCTAAAATTGGCATCACCGTCAGACATCAAAACCACATATGATTTCTGGCAACGGTATTTCACATTCGGCATCACAATTTGACTGACCAACTCAAAATAACGCGAGGTAGTCGGCGTACCTCCTTTGGCCTTAATCCTTTTTACCCTTTCTTCAATCTCAGTTGCCGGTATGGTAAATCCTTTGTCATCAGGAGTATCGCTCATACCGCTATTATTTAAAGTCTGCAATGCCCAGTTAAATGTACTACCATGTTCCTTCAAAACTTTACTTAACGCATCCCTTGTAATCTGAATACGGGTTTGACTGCCAATATATTCATCCATACTACCTGAATCATCAATAAACAGCATAATGTTGTGTTTAACTTCGGGCTGTTTATCAATTTTAGATTCATTTTGCAGATACAGTGGGACTTTGGCGAACTCGCCTGCTGCGGCATTTGCCACCCCGCTCATCAAGGCGAGCGCGGAGGCGATGCTGTAAATCATCGGACGGATGGAGCCGGGGCAACGTGAAGATTTGTTTTTCATAATGCGTTCTTTTTTCATAAAATCGTCGGTTGACGGATGATGACGTTGTTTTTATTTTCTCGGAATGCGATTCTAACATTTACGATGTCATTTATGTGGGGTTCGGGCTGTTTTTTTTGTCTAATGTGGCGAACAATGGCGAAAATGAAACAGACTTCATGATTGTAAAGGGAAAATCCGTTGCCAAACCACAGCTTGAACGATATGGCTTTTTGACGTAGAATGCATTGCTTCTACGGCATAGGCAGCTATGTCTGAAAAAGCACGTTACGCAGCAAAATCAAGGCTGCGGGGCGTGTTTTTTTTTAGCCGAGATTTCCGAAGGCTGTCTTTTTTGTAAACAATTTTTATTTTTCAGACGGCCTGACCCATTTTTTCGAACCGACCATCATCAGGCAAACAGGATTCCATCATGACCACACCTGCATTACTCGTTCTCGCTGACGGCAGCGTATTTCACGGCACATCAATCGGTTACGAAGGTTCGACTTCCGGCGAAGTCGTGTTCAACACTTCCATGACCGGCTATCAGGAAATCCTGACCGACCCGTCCTACTGCAAACAAATCGTTACCCTCACCTACCCGCACATCGGCAATACCGGCACCAACGCCGAAGACGAAGAAAGCCGCAGCGTTTATGCCGCAGGCTTGATTATCCGCGACCTGCCGCTGCTGCACAGCAATTTCCGCGCCTCCGAAAGCCTGCACGACTATCTGGTGCGCAACAAAACCGTCGCCATCGCTGACATCGACACCCGCCGCCTGACCACGCTGCTGCGCGAAAAAGGCGCACAAGGCGGCGCGATTCTGACCGGCGCGGACGCCACGGTTGAAAAAGCGCAAGAACTCATCGCTGCGTTCGGCAGCATGGTCGGCAAAGATTTGGCGAAAGAAGTTTCCTGCAAAGAAGCCTACGAATGGACCGAAGGTGAATGGGCGCTGGGCAAAGGTTTCGTTACCCCTGCCGAACAACCGTTCCACGTCGTCGCCTACGATTTCGGCGTGAAAACCAACATCCTGCGTATGCTTGCCGCACGCGGCTGCCGCCTGACCGTCGTCCCCGCCCAAACCAGCGCGGAAGACGTGTTGGCACTCAACCCAGACGGCGTGTTCCTCTCCAACGGCCCCGGCGACCCCGAGCCTTGCGACTACGCCATCGAAGCCGTGCAAAAACTGATGACAAGCGGCAAGCCCATCTTCGGCATCTGCTTGGGACACCAGCTCATCAGCCTCGCCATCGGCGCAAAAACCCTGAAAATGCACTTCAGCCACCACGGCGCGAACCACCCCGTGCAAGACTTGGACAGCGGCAAAGTCGTCATCACCAGCCAAAACCACGGTTTCGCCGTCGATGCCGACACCCTGCCCGCCAACGCAAGGATTACCCACAAATCCTTGTTCGACAATACCTTGCAGGGCATCGAGCTGACCGACAAACCCGTGTTCTGCTTCCAAGGCCACCCCGAAGCCAGCCCCGGCCCGCAAGATGTCGGTTATCTGTTTGACAAATTCATTGACAATATGAAAGCGGCAAAACAATAAACCGCCTTTCCAGACGACC
Source organism: Neisseria sp. P0001.S005 (assembly GCF_051963715.1). Lineage (NCBI taxonomy): Bacteria > Pseudomonadati > Pseudomonadota > Betaproteobacteria > Neisseriales > Neisseriaceae > Neisseria > Neisseria sp. P0001.S005. Next base: position 10,033 of record NZ_JBQCTZ010000010.1, read on the forward strand.
TTTCGACTCAACAAGGTCGTCTGAAACCCGATAAAAATCAAAACATAAAAAACAAAAATTCAGACGACCCCTCAACACAAAACGTCGTCTGAAAAATCAATCTCTCAAATCAGAAAGGAAAAGCATGACTGAAAAACAAATGCGCATCCTCTCCGTCGTCGCCACCCTGACCGCCGTAGGCATGTACGTTTCCTACATCCCGCAAATCCAAAACAACCTCGCGGGCAACCCCGGCTCGCCGCTGCAACCCCTCGTCGCCGCCATCAACTGCACATTATGGGTTGCCTACGGCTTTTTGAAAGAAAAACGCGACTACCCCGTCATGCTGGCAAACGCCCCCGGTATCATTTTGGGCTTGATTACGTTTATTACCAGTTTTTAAGGAAGTTTTCAGACGGCCTGTGCAAAATAAAAACGTAAAAGGTCGTCTGAAAAAAGATTGTCATCAAGGCGTTTCCCACACCTGATAATAAAAAAATGAACCCGCCTGAAAAACTATTGACCACCGACAACCCCGCCCTGTATCAACGCGCCAAAGCCATGCGTCAAGAAATGAGCAAGGCGGAAGCGAAATTGTGGCAGCACCTGCGGGTAGGCCGTCTGAACGGCTATAAATTCCGCCGCCAGCAGCCGATTGGAAACTATATTGTTGATTTTATGTGCGTAACGCCCAAGTTGATTGTCGAAGCAGACGGTGGGCAACATACAGAACAAGCCGCATACGACCACGCGCGAACGGCACATCTCAACAGCCTGGGCTTTACCGTGCTGCGTTTTTGGAACCACGAAATTTTGCAGCAGACAAACGATGTGCTGGCGGAAATCCTGCGCGTGTTACAAGAATTGGAAAAGCAGCCTGCACAGTAGCAGATGGCTGATTTTGATTGGATTTTTGAAAATAATAGTGTAAAGCTGCCTGAATTGAGCGTTTATAAAGGTCGTCTGAAAAGCAAAAAGCAGCCTGCACAACCTGTTTTTCTTGCAGAACCCTTAAACCGAACAGCCACCCCGTCCTCTCTCCTCGTGGGAGAGAGTTAGAGAGAGGGTAACAAGCCGCAAGGCTTGTATTGGGGCGGTTAGGGTATTGGGAAAGATTGCCGCGATTTGGAAGAATACCCTCTCTCCAACCCTCCCCCACGGGGGAGGGAGTAGGTTGCAGCAGGTTCAAGCGTTGCAGGTCGTCTGAAAAAGAATGCCCGAAATATCAACGGCAGGAATTTTTCAGGTAGCCTTTATCGCAAGGCAGGTGGAATAAACGCCGCGAGCGTTTTTCAGACGGCCTTTGAACCCATCGGTAGTGTGTGTACCGCAAGGCACGCACGCGGTGGGTTGGGGTTGCAGGGAAAATAGAGAACGCGTGCGTACCGCACACACCCTACATGCGGGCTGCGGCTTGCTTCTGACACTGATGCCAGTTAATCTGGCAGTATCAGAAGTAGTCAAATCCAAGGCAAATAGCCGTAGAATTTGACGAAATTGTGGTCAGAAATTTTGCTGAACTTTTGATACTTGTTTTTTAATTTCATTTCAGAAGCTTATCACTGATTTGGGTGATTTTGCTTCCTAAGCCCCAAACAAATTATTAGAATTTGAATAATATTATATGAAAAATCACGGATCCCCAAACAACCTCATTCCTATGGGCATGGTTTTATTAACTTTCATAATTTGTGCATTCGTTATTATTTTTATAATAGCAATAACAAATTGGGGCTGGATTAAAGAGGCTTATGCATGGATTATTAATAACAATGAATCCATAATTAAATTAGTTAGTTTAATATTGTTTCCCATATCATTTTTTCTTTATTCGTTAGCAACAAAAAAATACATGATAAACAATACTACTGAAGAAATGCTCAATTTCTTTAGCATTCCATACACGCTGCAAGAAGATAGTTTTATTATAAAAACAAACATAAATTATTGGCTTGAGTGCATTGAAAAAATAACCGTACTTGTTGCTATAGTAAGTATTTATTTAACTATAATACGTTTTTTCTCAGTTAATACACCTGTTGATGCTGTTGTATCGATAGTATCAATACTAATCATGCCAATATCAATAGTATTTTTATATATGCATTACTCCATGAAAATACTTACATCTTTAATTTTTAGAAAATATACTCCTGTAAAATTCAAAAAAGAAATTCGTGCAATTCCGTCTTCAACAAAAGAAAAGTTAAAAGAAAAGTTATCAAAAGAGAAGTTAAAAGAAATCCTTCCTGTATTATTTTACATTTTGCTTGTTTCCTTTGTTTCAACAGTCATGATTTTCTATTTCCCCATAATCATTGGTGTTCAAATGGCACCAACTAAACAAGAACCACTTGAATACTGTCAAATTAAAAATTTGCCACCTCAAACGCAAAACCACTGTAAAGAAAAAAGTAACCTTTTAAAAATAAAATAAGGAAATCCCCATGCCCAAACGTACCGACCTAAAATCCATCCTTATCATCGGCGCCGGCCCTATCGTTATCGGTCAGGCCTGCGAATTTGACTATTCGGGCGCACAGGCCTGCAAGGCTTTGCGTGAAGAAGGCTATAAAGTCATTCTGGTGAATTCCAACCCCGCCACCATCATGACCGACCCTGAAATGGCGGATGTTACCTACATCGAGCCGATTATGTGGCAGACGGTGGAGAAGATTATCGCCAAAGAGCGGCCCGATGCGATTCTGCCCACGATGGGCGGCCAGACCGCGCTGAACTGTGCGCTCGATTTGGCGCGCAACGGCGTGCTGGCGAAATACAATGTCGAGCTGATCGGCGCAACGGAAGATGCGATCGACAAGGCGGAAGACCGCGGCCGCTTTAAGGAGGCGATGGAGAAAATCGGCCTCTCCTGCCCGAAATCCTTTGTCTGCCACACGATGAACGAAGCCTTGGCAGCGCAGGAACAGGTCGGCTTTCCGACGCTGATTCGTCCGTCTTTCACGATGGGCGGTTCGGGCGGCGGCATTGCCTACAATAAAGACGAGTTTTTGGCGATTTGCGAACGCGGTTTCGATGCGTCGCCCACGCATGAGCTGTTGATTGAGCAGTCCGTGCTCGGCTGGAAAGAGTACGAGATGGAAGTGGTGCGCGACAAGGCGGACAACTGCATCATCATCTGTTCGATTGAAAACTTCGATCCGATGGGCGTGCATACGGGCGACTCGATTACGGTTGCGCCGGCGCAAACGCTGACGGACAAAGAATATCAAATCATGCGCAACGCTTCGTTGGCGGTATTGCGCGAAATTGGCGTGGATACGGGCGGCTCGAACGTGCAGTTTGCGGTAAACCCTGAAAACGGCGAGATGATTGTGATTGAAATGAACCCGCGCGTGAGCCGTTCGTCCGCGCTGGCTTCCAAAGCGACGGGCTTCCCGATTGCGAAGGTGGCGGCGAAACTGGCTGTCGGCTTTACGCTGGACGAGTTGCGCAACGACATCACCGGCGGCCGCACGCCCGCGTCGTTCGAGCCTTCCATCGACTATGTCGTGACCAAAATCCCGCGTTTCGCGTTTGAAAAATTCCCCGCTGCAGACGACCGCCTGACCACGCAGATGAAATCGGTGGGCGAAGTGATGGCGATGGGCCGCACCATTCAGGAAAGCTTCCAAAAAGCCTTGCGCGGTTTGGAAACCGGCTTGTGCGGCTTCAATCCGAGAAGCTCCGACAAAGCGGAAATTCGCCGCGAACTGGCCAACCCCGGCCCCGAGCGTATGCTGTTTGTGGCAGACGCGTTCCGCACGGGCTTCACGCTGGAAGAAATCCACGAAATCTGCGCCATCGACCCTTGGTTCTTGGCGCAAATCGAAGACTTGGTGAAAGAAGAGCAGCAGGTAAGTGCAGGCTGCCTGCAAGATTTGGATTTCTCCGCCTTACGTCGTCTGAAACGCAAAGGCTTCTCCGACAAACGCATCGCGCAGCTTTTGGGCGTAAAAGAAAAAGAAGTGCGCGAACACCGCTATGCGCTGAACCTGCATCCCGTGTATAAACGCGTCGATACCTGCGCCGCCGAGTTCGCCACCGAAACCGCCTACCTCTACTCTACTTATGAAGAAGAATGCGAAGCGCGTCCTTCCGACCGTAAAAAAGTGATGATTCTCGGCGGCGGTCCGAACCGCATCGGCCAAGGCATCGAGTTTGACTACTGCTGCGTTCACGCCGCGCTTGCCCTGCGCGAATCGGGCTTTGAAACCATCATGGTGAACTGCAACCCCGAAACCGTGTCCACCGACTTCGACACTAGCGACCGCCTGTATTTCGAGCCGCTGACGCTGGAAGACGTGTTGGAAATCGTCCGCACCGAAAACCCGTGGGGCGTGATTGTGCATTACGGCGGCCAAACCCCGCTCAAACTCGCCAACGCGCTGGTTGAAAACGGCGTGAACATCATCGGCACGTCCGCCGACAGCATCGACGCCGCCGAAGACCGCGAACGCTTCCAAAAAGTGTTGAACGACTTAGGCCTGCGCCAACCACCCAACCGCATCGCCCACAACGAAGAAGAAGCGCTCGTCAAAGCCGAAGAAATCGGCTATCCGCTGGTCGTTCGCCCGTCTTACGTCCTCGGCGGCCGCGCCATGCAGGTTGTCCATTCCGCTGAAGAGCTGCAAAAATACATGCGCGAAGCCGTGCAGGTATCCGAAGACAGCCCTGTATTGCTCGACTTCTTCCTGAACAACGCGATTGAAGTCGATGTGGACTGCGTTTCAGACGGCAAAGACGTCGTTATCGGCGGCATCATGCAACACGTCGAACAGGCAGGCATCCACTCCGGCGACTCCGGCTGCTCGCTGCCGCCCTACTCGCTCAGCGAAGAAATCCAAGACGAAATCCGCCGCCAAACCAAAGCCATGGCGTACGCGCTGGGCGTGGTCGGCCTGATGAACGTACAGTTTGCCGTGCAGGACGGCGTGGTGTTCGTGCTGGAAGTAAACCCGCGCGCCAGCCGTACCGTTCCCTTCGTCTCCAAAGCCACCGGCGTGCCGCTCGCCAAAGTCGGCGCGCGCTGCATGGCAGGCATTTCCCTGCAAGAGCAAGGCGTGGAAAAAGAAGTCGTCCCCGATTTCTATGCCGTTAAAGAAGCCGTCTTCCCCTTCATCAAATTCCCCGGCGTGGACACCATCCTCGGCCCCGAAATGCGCTCCACCGGCGAAGTGATGGGCGTGGGCGCAAGCTTCGGCGAAGCCTACTACAAAGCCCAACTCGGCGCAGGCGAACGCCTGAACCCGACCGGCAAAATCTTCCTCGCCGTACGCGACGAAGACAAACCGCTCATCGTCAAAACCGCGCAAAACTTCCAAGCCTTAGGCTACGGCGTCTGCGCCACACGCGGCACCGCCGAATACCTGAAAGAGCACGGCATCATCGTGCAAGCGGTGAACAAAGTACAGGAAGGCCGTCCGCACATCGTGGACGCGATTAAAAACGGCGAAATCGCGCTGGTGGTGAACACCGTCAGCAGCTCGGCGCAATCCATCTCCGACAGCCACAGCATCCGCCGCACCTCCCTCACCCAACGCGTGCCGCAATACACCACCATCGCCGGCGGCGAAGCCATGAGCGAAGGCGCAAAAAGCCGCGACCACCTGGGCGTGTACAGCGTACAGGAGTTGCATGGACGGTTGAAAAACAAAGCCTAATCAATCCTATCGGATTTAAATAGCTAAAAGGCCGTCTGAAACCTGATTGCTCAGTTTCAGACGGCCTTTTCATATTTCAAATTCCAACCGTCTGTCCATCAAAACAACCTTTTCTGCCATCTCCAAACAAGCAATAGCAACATGAAATATAATTTCGTTATTGATTGGATTCATACGACAAAATTGTTGTTTTTTCATCATAATCCAAAAATATCGAGTTTAACGCCTATTCTCCTTGCTTTATAATGGCCGTCTGAAATAAAAATACAATTAAAGCAGAAGCATGTCTTTGCAATTTAAGCAGATTTGCATAATTAAACATATGCTTTAATCATAATAATGATAAAATAATACGGCTTTCCTCTAAATTAAAGGGAAAACTGCACAAGAAACGGAAAATAAAATGAGTGTCGGATTATTGCGTGTTTTGGTTCAAAGCCAGACCATCTCAAATCAACAAGCGGAACATTACAACAGCCTTTTACAATCGGGCAAAGAAATCCTGCCCAACCTGTTTTCAGACGGCATCATCTCCCCTAAAGCTTTGGGAGAGTTGGTTGCGCGCGTATTCAGCTATCCCCTTTTGGATTTGCGCTACTACCCGCGCAATAATGTAGTCAGCGACATTCTGACGGAAGAGCAAATGGTGCAAAACCGTTGCATTCCGATTTTCAAACGCGGACGCAAGGTTTATTTCGCCGTATCCGATCCGACCCAAATCCAAAAATTTCAAAAAATTGCTTTTGCTTCAGGTTTAAGTGTCGACTTGGTAGTAGTTCCAGACGACCAGCTCAGCTCATTGCTGGAATGGCTAGGTCAACGTTCGACCACCATTCTGAAAGAAATCAACGACGAACATGAAGCAACGCAGCAATCGCAATCGCTTTATATCGACAATGAAGAAGCTGAAGACGGTCCAATCCCCCGCTTCATCCATAAAACCTTATCCGATGCCCTGAACGCGGGCGCATCGGATATCCACTTTGAATTCTACGAGCAAATGGCGCGCGTTCGTTTCCGCGTGGACGGACAATTGCGTGAAGTCGTACAGCCTCCTGTCGCCGTGCGCGGCCAGTTGGCATCGCGCATCAAAGTGATGGCGCGTTTGGATATTTCCGAAAAACGTATTCCGCAAGACGGCAGAATTCAAATTGCCTTCCATAAACACGGCCGTCCGATTGACTTCCGTGTCAGCACATTGCCGACGTTGTTTGGCGAAAAAGTGGTAATGCGTATCCTAAATTCCGATGGTACATCGCTCAATATCGACCAGCTCGGCTTAGAGCCTTTCCAAAAAGAAATGCTGCTTGAGGCCATCAACCGCCCTTACGGCATGGTGTTGGTTACCGGTCCGACAGGTTCGGGCAAAACCGTTTCACTCTATACCTGCCTGAGTATTTTGAACACGGAAGATGTGAACATTTCGACGGCCGAGGATCCGGCCGAGATTAACCTGCCGGGCGTCAACCAAGTCAACGTCAATGAGAAACAAGGTCTGACGTTTGCTGCCGCACTCCGATCCTTCTTGCGCCAAGATCCTGATATTATTATGGTCGGTGAGATCCGAGACTTGGAAACCGCCGACATCGCCATTAAAGCCGCCCAAACCGGCCACATGGTTTTCTCGACCCTGCATACCAATAATGCACCGGCCACGCTGTCCCGCCTTTTGAACATGGGCGTAGCGCCTTTCAATATCGCCAGCTCGGTCAGCCTGATTATGGCGCAAAGGCTGTTGCGCAGACTGTGTCCAAACTGCAAACGCGAAGTTGAACGCCCGCCGGTTCCGGCATTGAAAAAAGCCGGCTTTACCGATACGGACTTGGCTCAAGATTGGAAACTCTACCGCCCGGTTGGCTGCGACAGCTGCCGCGGCAAAGGCTTTAAAGGCCGCGTCGGTATTTATGAAGTCATGCCGGTCAGCGATGAAATGCAAAAAGTCATTATGAACAACGGTACAGAAGTTGATATCATGAACATGGCCTATCAGGAAGGCATGGTAGACTTGCGTCGCGCCGGCCTCATGAAAGTCATGCAAGGCCTGACCTCGTTGGAAGAAGTGACTGCTCATACCAATGACTAAACTGCCATATTTTCGAAAATTAAAATAAAGCGGCACGGGGAAACAGTCCGCTTTATTTCTTACTAACAAGGGATAACACATGGCTCAAGCAGAGCAAAAAAGAAGTCTGTTCGGCTCAAGAAGCAAAGGCAAGCGTTTTACTTTTGAAGGAAAAAATACCGAGACCGAACGTCTTGTCCATGGTGAAGTAGTTGCCAAAGACGAAGAAGAAGCACGCAAGAAACTCCAACGCAGAGGCATTCGTCCTTTGCGTATCAGCAAAGTTAAAACCGCACGCAAACGCCGTATTACCCAAGAAGACATTACAGTGTTCACCCGCCAACTGGCAACGATGATGAAGGCAGGCTTACCGCTGATGCAGGCTTTTGAAATCGTTGCGCGCGGCCACTCCAATCCGAGCATGACCGAAATGCTGATGCAGGTTCGCTCCGATGTCGAACAAGGTAGCGCATTGGGTAAATCGTTCTCCAAATATCCAAAATATTTCGACCGCTTTTATTGTAATCTGGTTAGCGCAGGCGAGTCCGGCGGCGTACTGGAAAGCCTATTGGACAAACTGGCTGTCTATAAAGAAAAAACGCAAGCCATTAAGAAAAAGGTTAAAACCGCACTGACCTACCCGATTGCCATTATCGTGGTGGCAATTGCGCTTATCTTCATCATGATGATGTTTGTACTGCCTGCCTTTAAAGAAGTTTATGCCAATATGGGGGCAGAGCTGCCAAGCCTTACCCAACTCGTCATGAGCTTGTCCGATTTATTCGTCGACTATGGCTGGATTATGATCATCCTTTTGATTGTTTCCGCCTTCGGCCTGTACAAACTCCATGAAAAATCGCCTACCTTCCAAAAACGAATCGATGCTCTGATTTTGAGACTCCCTGTTTTTGGCGCCATCGTCCGTAAAGCAACCATTGCCCGTTGGGCGCGTACGACTTCCACCCTCTTCGCAGCCGGCGTTCCTTTGGTGGAAGTATTAGATTCAGTTGCAGGCGCATCCGGCAATATTCTCTATGAAGAAGCCACTCAAGACATCCGCGCCAAGGTAACCCAAGGTCTGTCGCTGACATCCAGTATGCAAAGTACGGATATGTTCCCCAATATGGTGATCCAAATGGCGGCCATCGGCGAAGAGTCAGGCTCTTTGGACGATATGCTGAACAAAGCTGCCGAATTCTACGAAGATGAAGTAGACAACTCCGTCTCCCGATTGTCTCACTTGATGGAGTCTATCATCATGGTGGTATTGGGTTCGCTCATCGGTATCTTGCTGATTGCCATGTATCTGCCGCTGTTTAACTTGGGTAATGTCGTAGGTTGATATGCTTGATAGTATTTACTCTGCCATCGACGCCCTCTCCGTTCTTGCGCCATTCGCCATTCCTTTAGCCGTTATTTTAGGATTGCTGATTGGCAGCTTTCTAAACGTTGTCATTTATCGCACGCCGATAATGATGGAACGCGAATGGACACAATTTTCTAAAGAGCATTTGGGCATCAAGCTGACAGATGAAGAAAAACAGCCATTTAATCTGTGCAAACCGAATTCACGCTGCCCAAAATGCAAAAACCCAGTCAAACCTTGGCAAAACATCCCCATCCTCAGCTATGTTTTACTGGGCGGGAAATGCCACTCCTGCAAAACCGCTATCGGCATACGCTATCCGCTGATTGAGCTGCTGACAAGTGTCTTATTCAGTATTGTCGCGTGGCAATACGGCTGGTCATGTACAACTATTGGTGGATTAATTTTGACTGCCATATTGATTGCGCTGACCTTTATTGATGCCGATACACAATATTTACCCGACAGCCTGACTCAGCCCCTAATCTGGATCGGCCTGCTGTTTAATCTGAATGACACATTCGTACCCCTGCATTCAGCCGTTTTAGGCGCAATCGCAGGCTATATGAGCCTTTATACTTTATGCGCCGTCTATAAACTTCTGACCGGTAAAATCGGCATGGGCAATGGCGACTTCAAACTTTTGGCCGCGCTCGGGGCATGGCTGGGCGTAGGTATCTTGCCTGTTCTGATCTTCATGGCTGCCTTAGTCGGACTGGTGGGCGCACTCATTGCCCGCGTTGGTAAAGGTCAATATTTTGCTTTTGGTCCCAGCCTTGCTGTAGCAGGATGGATTATTTTGGTTGCCAATGCACCTATTACCCAACTGGTACAATGGTGGCTCGTACAATCAGGATTCCGATAATGACATTATGGATAGGCTTGACCGGCGGTATCGGTAGCGGTAAATCATCTATTGCCCAAATGTTTGCCGAACTTGGCGCACCCATTATTGATGCCGATGCCATCAGCCGTTCACTGACCGCTGAAAACGGTGAAGCCCTTCCTGCCATCCGCCAGCTTTTCGGCGATGAGGTTTTTGACAGTGAAGGCCGTCTGAATCGTATGGCTTTACGGGAAGAAGTTTTCAGACGGCCTCAATCCAAAAAACAACTGGAAAACCTGCTTCTGCCATTAATCTTAAACAAAATCCAGCAGCAGAAACAACAACTTGCCTCATCCGCCTACGGCATTGTCGATGTACCGCTTTTGATTGAGAATCCGGCATTTAAAGCGGAGACTGACCGCATTTTGGTTGTAGATGTTCCAGAGTCCGTCCAAATCGAACGCGTACATCAACGCAATGGTTTTTCAAAAGAACAAACGCGTCAAATCATGGCCACCCAAGCTTCTCGATGTGAAAGACTGCTGCATGCCGACGATGTATTGGATAATACTCATAGCATGGAAGAAGCAAAAATCAAGGTTGCCCGCTTGCATCAATACTATCAATCCATTGCACAATCACTGAAAGAAACTGCATGACCGCTCCTGTTGTAAAATGTCCAACTTGCCACAAAGAAGTCGTTTGGAACACCGACAGCCCCTACCGCCCTTTCTGCAGCAAACGGTGCAAACTCATTGATTTAGGCGAATGGGCACAAGAAAAATACACCGTTTCTTCGGAAGACAACCCCTTTTCAGACCTGTTGGACGGCAAATAAACTGCGCTGTTTCCTTCAGCCTATTCAAAACAGGCTCAAAACAGTAAAATACCCTCTTTATTCCAATCTATTCCATCCACCATGCTCACCTTCCAACAAATTATTTTCAAATTACAAAACTACTGGGCAGACAAAGGCTGTACCGTTATCCAACCTTTCGATATGGAAGTCGGTGCCGGTACTTCGCATCCAGCCACCTGCCTGCGCGCGTTAGGCCCAGAGCCTTGGTTTGCCGCTTACGTTCAACCCAGCCGCCGCCCCAAAGACGGCCGCTATGGCGACAACCCCAACCGCCTGCAACACTACTATCAATTCCAAGTTGTGCTCAAACCTGCACCGGCCAATATTCAAGACCTATACCTCAATTCCCTGCGCGAATTGGGTATCGACCCTAAAGTACACGATATCCGCTTTGTAGAAGACGACTGGGAAAACCCTACTCTCGGCGCTTGGGGCTTGGGTTGGGAAGTTTGGCTCAACGGCATGGAAGTAACCCAATTCACCTACTTCCAACAAGTCGGTGGCATTGACTGCTCCCCTGTACTCGGTGAAATCACCTACGGTATCGAGCGTCTCGCCATGTATCTGCAAGGCGTGGAAAACGTATACGACCTCGTTTGGGCAAAAACTCTTGATGGCAACATCGTCACTTACGGCGACGTTTATCATCAAAATGAAGTCGAGCAATCCACCTACAACTTCGAATACAGCGATGCCGATTGGCTCTTGCGCCAATTCAACGACTATGAAGAACAAGCCAAACGCCTGCTTGCAGTTGAAGACACCAGTCTTGCCCTGCCTGCTTACGAGCTTGTACTCAAAGCCGGTCATACGTTCAACCTCTTGGATGCACGCGGCGCCATTTCTGTTACCGAACGCGCAACCTACATCGGCCGTATTCGCGCACTGAGCCGTATCGTTGCACAAAAATTCGTTGAAAGCCGCGAAAAACTGGGTTTCCCGTTACTTAAAAACCAATAAGCCCGCACATGCTTATCACGCCGCCCTTTGATATATTCAAGTGGCGGCGTTTCTATTTTCAGACGGCCTTGACGTCAATGCCATCGCAAACACTTCCAGCCTGCTTTCAGGTAAAATAAACCCTTTATTACATAAGCCGTCTGAAAACATGAGTTCATCCTCTTCTGCAAAAATTCCCTTTTTCTTACTTTCCCTCGTTGCCATCATTCTTGACCAACTGAGCAAATGGGAAATCTTGAAACACTTTACCGAAGGCGAACGCCTCAATATCATTCCAGGCTTCTTTGACCTGACCCTTGCCTATAATCCAGGCGCGGCATTCAGCTTTTTGGCCGACCAAGGCGGCTGGCAGAAATTCTTCTTTTTAGGTCTGGCCGTCGTTATCAGCTTGTATTTAGCCCGTGCCATTTTGCGTGATGAGTTTGGCCGCTGGGGCAAACTAGGGGCTGCCATGATTATCGGCGGCGCGATTGGCAATGTGGTTGACCGTCTGATTCACGGCCACGTTGTCGATTTTCTGCTTTTCTATTGGCAAAACTGGTTCTACCCCGCATTTAACATTGCCGACAGCTTTATCTGCGTTGGCGCAGTTTGCTTGGTAATAGACGGTTTGCTGAACAAAAAAACACCTTCAAACGACACAAAGGCCGTCTGAAAACGGAACACACATGACTCAAAAAACCATTATCCTTGCCAATCCCCGCGGCTTCTGTGCCGGTGTTGACCGTGCCATCAGTATTGTTGAACGTGCACTCGAAGAATTCGGCGCGCCTATTTACGTCCGCCATGAGGTCGTTCACAACAAATTCGTCGTCGACAATCTGCGGGCAAAAGGTGCCGTATTTGTCGATAACTTGGCGGATGTCCCAAAGGGTGCCACACTGATTTACTCGGCTCACGGCGTATCCAAAGCAGTCCAGGAAGAAGCGGCACAACGTGGTTTCCGCGTTTTTGATGCCACCTGCCCTCTGGTAACCAAAGTCCATAAAGAAGTAGCCCGCCTCGATGAGCAAGATTACGAAATTATCATGATTGGCCACAAAGGCCACGTCGAAGTAGAAGGCACGATGGGACAATTACCTCCGGGCAAAATGTTTCTGGTTGAGACAGTGGAAGATGTAGCCGGACTGAACGTCAAAAATCCTGACAAACTTGCCTACGTCAGCCAAACTACTTTATCGATAGACGAAACCAAAGACATCATTGCAGCTTTAAATCAACGCTTTCCAAATATCCGTAATCCGCACAAAGAAGATATCTGCTACGCCACAACCAACCGCCAAACTGCTGTTAAAGAATTGGCCGAAGAATGCGATCTCGTAATTGTTGTCGGTTCACCCAACTCTTCCAACAGCAACCGCTTGCGTGAAGTAGCCGCATTGCGCGGCGTTGATGCCTATATGGTCGATAATGCTTCCTATCTGAAAAAAGAATGGTTTGAAAACAAAACCAAGGTTGGTGTCACTGCCGGTGCATCTGCGCCCGAAGTCTTGGTTCGAGAAGTCTTACAAACCATTCAAGATTGGGGACATGAGACCATACGCGAAGGAGAAGGCGCAGAAGAAAGCATTGTATTTGTCTTGCCCAAAGAGTTGCGTCGTGATGGCGAAAACAAGCAGATCCTAAATAAAGGGTAAGTTTGTTATTTGCTTTATTTGAAAACTTAAGGCCGTCTGAAAACTTTCAGACGGCCTTAAGTTTATTCTGCTAATAAAAAAGACCCGCCTTTAAGGCAGGTCTTTTCATGCATGATCCTGATTATTTATCAGAAGTATGTTGCTGACGGCGCAAGATAGCCGGAATTTCAAAGTCATCCAGTACAGACTGGTTGCTGAAATCAGCCGCTGTCAGATTCATAGAACGGATATTGCGGTTGGTACGAACCAAGCTTTCAGCACTGCTTTGGCTTTGAGCTTGAGGCGCTTCTTCCGCACCGCGTACCAATTGTTGGGTACGGGCAGCAGCGCGCAGTTGGTTGTCAGTACCGTTTTCTTTCAAGCCGGTAGCAATGATGGTAATACGGATAGCGTCTTCGCTCATGCTCTCGTCTTCGGCAGCACCAAATTTGCATTCCACTTCAGGGTGTGCATTTTGGTTGACGATACGCATAATCTCGTTGAACTCAGACATTTTCAGGCAGCCAGGAGCAGTGGTAATGTTTACCAATACACCACGTGCGCCATCCAAAGTAACGTTATCCAAGAGCGGGCTGGAGATAGCTTGATCAGTAGCCAAACGGGCACGGTCGATACCTTGCGCGAAACCTGAACCCATCATGGCGATACCGCGATTGCTCATCACGGTTTTCACGTCGGCGAAGTCCAAGTTGATCATGTCGCTAGGGCAAGTCACCACTTCGGAAATACCGGCAACCGCGTCACGTAGTACATTGTCGGCCGCACGGAAAGCTTCACGCATGGTCACGTCTTCGCCCAAGGCAGTCATCAATTTGTCGTTCGGGATAATAATCAGGGAATCAACGCGCTCTTTGAGCTGATCCAAACCTGCTTGAGCGATATGTACGCGTTTGCCTTCGTAAGCAAACGGACGAGTCACAACCGCAACGGTCAGGATACCCATTTCTTTAGCGATTTCAGCCACAACAGGAGCAGAGCCGGTACCTGTACCGCCACCCATACCGGTAGTGATGAACAGCATGTTTGCACCGCGGATGGCATCTTCGATGGCTTCGCGATCTTCTTGAGCAGCGGCGCGACCGATTTCAGGATTTGCACCGGCACCCAAACCGCGAGTCAGGTTTGTACCTAATTGAATGCGTTTAGCCGCATTGTTTTTAGCCAATGATTGCGCATCGGTATTGGCACTGATGAACTCAACACCATGAATAGTGTTGGCAACCATGTTATTAATGGCATTACAGCCGCCGCCACCCAAACCGATAACTTTAATAACAGCAGGGCTCGTTGCTGATTCTGCTACGTCGTAAACAAATTCCATTCAATAATCCTCCGCGCCCCACTTTATAAGGACGGTTCAAAAATAACTCATTATCCGTATTATATAAGAAGTATCCAGATACTGGCAAAAATCTTCTTACCATTCGGCTGTTGGCGTTATATTTTTACTACATTTTTTAACAGAAAATATACAAGTTTTAAATTATCCACTTGGCAATTATTTAAAACCGTTTAATTCCACTTAAATATTCAGGACAAACGGTTGCTACACCGCCTGCCCTGGAAACTTTTATCAGAAATTGTCTCTGAAGAATCTTTGGATTTTTTCCCACAGACCCATTTTTTTGCCTGAATCATTCAGGGCAATCGCACCGGTTCGGCTGGTTTGCTCACCCTCTTCGGCAGCATAGGCCGTCTGAAGCAGGCCAATCGCTGTTGAATAGCGTGGATTGCGGATACGCTCGGATACGCCGCCCATTTCTTGTGGAACACCGATACGCGCCGGCAAATTGAAGACTTCTTCCGCCAACTCAACAATACCGGTCAGCATAGAAGCACCACCGGTCAAAACGATACCGGAAGTCAGCACTTCTTCTGGGAAGCCGGAGCGGCGCAATTCGTTCAGCGTCAATTCCAAAATTTCTTCTACGCGCGGGCCGATGATTTCAGCCAATACACGGCGTGAAATTTGACGTGATTGACGGTCGCCAACGCTAGGGACTTCAATCATTTCATCCAAGCCGTCCATAGTCGGAATCGCAGCGCCGTAATGGATTTTGATGTACTCAGCTGCACTGTGCGGCGTACGCAAGGCTTGCGCCAAGTCTTTGGTAATCAAATCGCCGGCAACGGGAATAACCGCGGTATGGCGGATGGCGCCATTGGTATAAACCGCGATGTCGGTTGTACCGCCACCAATGTCGATGACGCACACACCCAAATCTTTTTCGTCTTCAGTCAAAACGGCGTGACCGCTTGCCAAAGGCTGAAGCATGATTTGATCCATTTGCAGGCCGCAACGTTGGATACATTTTTGGATATTTTGCAACGCAGTGTTCGCACCGGTAATGATGTGTACACGGGTATCCAAACGCACGCCGCTCATGCCGATAGGCTCTTTCACACCGGGTTGGTTGTCGATGATGTACTCTTGAACCACGGTATGCAAAATGTTGTGATCAGGCGGAATATTGATGGCTTTGGCCGTTTCGATGGCACGATCAATGTCGGTTTGCGATACTTCACCATCTTTAATTTTGACCACGCCTTGTGAATTCAGGCTGCGGATATGGTTACCGGCAATACCGGTGACGACGTGGGAAATTTTGGTATCTGCCATCAGCTCGGCATCTTCTACCGCCTGACGAATGGCTTGCGCAGTGGCGTCAATGTTGGTCACCATACCTGCACGCAGACCGCGTGAAGGGCTTTGACCCAAGCCAACAATGTGGATTTCGTTATCTTCCCGAATCTCGCCGATTAAGGCGATGACCTTGGACGTACCAATGTCTAAGGCACTGATATATTTATTTTGTTGTTGTTCCATAATTGCTCGTTCGCTATGTTGTCTGACTGACGGTTTGATTATTTTTGAAACAAGATTGCTTCACGTCTAATCGGCTATTCACTGTCGGAAGGGTTTTCAGACGGCCGGTAACGGACTGAAAAACCATCCTTATAACGCATATCGATATACTCGATACGGCTTTGTTTTTCACGCAGCAACGATGGCCAAATCTGGGCAAACTGCTGCAAACGTTTGATTTCGTTTTCACGCCCCAATCGCACGGTAATGCCGTTGTTCAATACAAGCAGCCATGCCGAACGCGGCGTGTAGATCAATTCTTTGATGGTCAGTTTCAACGGGCTCAAAATTCCGGAAAAGTCCGCATAATGTTTGACCATGTCTTTGCCTGTCCCCTGCTGCCCTTCAAATATAGGCAGGCCCTGTTTCAGGCTTGCGGCAAACACATTGCCCTTACTGTCCACCAAGCCGCCAGCGCGCCAGTGTGCAACCGGCACACGCTCAGTCAGGATAATTTCCACGGTTTCCGGAAAACGACGGCGTACCATTGCCGAGTCAATCCAAGGCAACTCCTGAAAAGCGGCCTGCGCTGAATCAATATCGGCGCGGAACATATTACCCCTGATATGCTCTCGTGCAACAGTTTGCAATTCTTTGCTGGAAGCATATTTCAGCTTGCCCTGAATGGCAATCTGTTTCACAGGGAAATATTTGGAATTATAAAGCCAAGCTATGCCCGAACCTATCAGTAGAAAGGTCATCAGCACCAATAGCCGGCGGGTCAGTCGACCCAGTGCGCCTGCATCATCCCACATGAGCGGTCTTCAAAATCTCAATACATAAATCAGCAAAATCCACGCCGGTATGGCCCGCAGATTTTGGCACCAAACTGTGGCTGGTCATGCCGGGCAAGGTATTGATTTCCAAGAGATACAGTTTACCGTCTGTATCTTTCAGAAAGTCCACGCGCGAACAGCCGTCCGCACCAATCGCCTGCGCGCCACGCACAGCGAGTTCGCGCATCAGTTTTTCCTCCGCCTCGCTCAAGTCTTCGGACGGACATTGATAAACAGTGTCGTCGCGGTTGTATTTGGCTTCGTAGTCGTAGAACTCGGTAGCCGGGATGATGTGTATGCTGGGCAGGCCTTTGCCGTTCAACACGGGACAGGAATATTCGCCGCCGCCGATGAACCGTTCGGCAATAATTTCGCCTTGAAGGTGTTTCAGCTCTTCGTAAACGCTTTTCAGACGACCTTTTTCTTTCACTTTCACAACGCCGACGCTACTGCCTTCGGCTGCCGGTTTAACAAACATGGGCAAGCCAAGTTGCTGTTCGACAGCATCGAAATCGGAATCTTCATGTAAAACGGCGAACTCAGGAACAGGCAGCCCCAAGGCTTGCCAAATCAGCTTGCAGCGGTATTTGTCCATACCAATGGCGGAAGCGGCAACGCCGCTGCCGGTATAAGGAATGCCCAACAATTCCAACGCGCCTTGAACAGCGCCGTCTTCGCCGTAAGTGCCGTGGAGGATATTGAAAGCAGTTTGGAAACCTTGAGTTTTCAATTCCGCCAAGGGTGTTTCTTTAGGATCGAAGGCGTGTGCGTCTATGCCTTTGCTTTTTAAGGCATTCAAAATGGCGGCACCGCTATCCAGCGAGATTTCGCGTTCACTGGAAAAGCCGCCCATCAATACGGCTACTTTGCCAAAATTCTGCATTGTTTTTGTTCTTTCTTGATTGCTTCTTTGTTTGATACAGGTCGTCTGAAAACGAATCGGGTTTTCAGACGACCTTAATCTTGCTTACCAACCCGATGGAACATCGCTTCATCAGGCGGCTATCGCGGCATCACGATAAAATTTCCGCCTCAGGCTTTTTTCGACAACTCCAGCATCGCGGCAGGAACGCGGTTGATGCTGCCTGCACCCATATTCAACACAACATCGCCGTCTTGCAAAACATTCATCAGCATTTGCGGCAAATCAGCAACGTTTTCGCAGTAAATCGGCTCAAGTTTGCCCAATACGCGGATGGCACGGGCAAGGGCGCGGGAGTCGGCGGCGGCAATCGGCTCTTCGCCTGCGGCATAAACTTCGGTCAACACCAGCGCATCAACGGTATTGAGGACTTTGGTAAAGTCTTCAAACAAATCGCGTGTACGGGTATAACGGTGCGGTTGGAAAGCCAATACCAAGCGTTTTTCAGGGTATGCACCGCGCGCAGCGGAAAGGGTTGCCGCCATTTCGACAGGATGGTGGCCATAATCGTCCACCAGCAAAGCAGTGCCGCCGTTTGGCAATTTGATGTCGCCATATTTTTGGAAGCGGCGGCCGACACCTTCAAAGCCAAGCAAGCCTTTTTGGATCGCTTCAACCGATGCGCCAACTTCCAGCGCAACTCCGATAGCCGCCAACGCATTGAGGACGTTGTGGCGGCCGGGCATATTCAAAACAACTTCAAACGGCTCTTGCTCATGTCCTTTCATTTGGACATGAACGGTAAATTTCATTTGCGCACCGATGTTTTCGATGTCGGTTGCGTAGATATCGGCATTATCGTCCAAGCCGTAAGTCGCGTAAGGCTTGCTCACTTTGGGCAAAATCGCGCGGACGTGTTCGCTGTCAATACACAAGAAGGCCTTACCGTAAAACGGCATACGGTGGATGAAATCAACAAACGCCTGATGCAGCTTCTCAACACTGTGGCCGTAAGTGTCCATATGGTCTTCGTCGATATTGGTCACAACGGACATAATCGGAGTCAGGTACAGGAAAGAGGCATCGGATTCGTCGGCTTCGGCGACGATGTATTCGCCTTTGCCCAAACGGGCATTGGTACCTGCGGCATTGAGTTTGCCGCCGATCACGAAAGTGGGGTCGAGACCTGCCGCACCGAGGATGGAGGCGGTCAGACTGGTGGTCGTGGTTTTGCCGTGCGTACCGGCAATGGCGATGCCGTCACGGAAGCGCATCAGTTCCGCCAGCATCAGGGCGCGGGGAATGACGGGGATTTGCTGCTCCAGCGCGGCGACGACTTCGGGATTGTCTTTTTTGACGGCGGTAGAGGTAACGACGACATCCGCACCGTTGACGTGTTCGGCGGTATGACCGGGATAAACTTGAATACCCAAGCTGCTCAAATGCTCAGTAACAGCATTACGCGCCTGATCCGAACCGGAAACTTTAAAGCCCAAATTGTGTAAAACTTCGGCAATACCGCTCATGCCGACGCCGCCGATTCCGACAAAATGGATGTTGGTAACTCGATTTTTCATCATAACGTTGCGTTCCGGTTGGTTTTTAGTGCGTAAAGGCGTTATTTTAAAGGGCTATCCGCTTCTGCGCCATAGTTTTCTTGTAAATTAAAGATGTTTTGGCATACAGGATTTCACATTGGTTGCAATATGGGTAAAAAAGGGACGGCACTTGGCGGTGAATCTTTGCTATTTTGCCTATTTTTAAACTTGATTTCAGCTACCAAAACACCAGCAAAAACAAAATATAAGGTCGTCTGAAAACCGTTTTCAGACGACCTCGTGCTTATCAACTGGATGGCACTTGTATCCTCATCAAGCGCATATCCAGTTTGCGCCGTCCCCACGCGGTCGCATACAAAAGGCGCAAAAGCCACGGATAACGCGGTTTGCAGACGCTGCTCAAACCGGCTTCTTCAATAATTTCCACACCCGGCATCAGCCGCAGAATGTCGTCCACTCCGCTTATCGCCCAGCGGAACTCGGGCGGTTTGTCCATTTTACCGAGCGCGTCGTGGTGTTTGCTTTGTCCGATGTAGGCTTTGGGGATAGTGTCAAAAGCAAGTTGGGCATTCGGCAGACGGCGAGCAACCTGTTTGAAAAAATCCTGCACTTGCGTTTCTTCGAAATACATCAACACGCCTTCGATCACGAGCAACACGGGTTTGCCGTGCGCTGCGACGGTGTTCATCCACGCTTCGTCGAACATGGACGCGCCCAGATAATGATTGTCCGATTCAGGCAGCAGCATGCGCCGCACTTCAATCACTTCGGGTAAATCCAAATCATACCAAGCGGTAATGCGCGGCTTGCCCAAGCGTTCGTAACGCGCATCCAGCCCCGCGCCGATTTGCACGACGACGGCATCGGGATGTTCGGCGATAAAGTGCCGGGTCATATCGTCCAACAGCTTCGCCCGCCCGCAACAGCCGACCTGCGATGCTTTGACTTTGGCAAACTTGCTGAAGTCGTAGTCAATCTTGTCCAACATCCGCACGGCTTCGTCATCGCGCAAAAGCGGCTGCGCCCTACCCTGCTCTACTGCCTTCGCCCACAGGGGGATCAGCATGGTACTGGACAGGGCGGAAATGGTTTCGGGAGAGATTTTTGCAGACATGGCAGCCTCCAATGAGAGAGATTCCTATTTACATCATACTCCCGCACAATAAGGCTGCCAAGCTACAAAAAGGTCGTCTGAAACCTGTTTTTTTGGTTTTCAGACGACCTCTGTTTCGTTCATCACATTATGTCATCATGCCGTACACGCGATGGCGGCTTCCGCCACATCGTCCGCACTGTGCGGCAACGCCAACGTACGGGCATTTTTCGCCCATTTCAGGCATTTTTCACGGTTTAATCCGCCGAGGATTTCGGCCAGTTTTTCTGCCGTCAGTTGAGTTTGCGGCAGCAGCAAACCAGCTTCGGCCTGCACCATAAAGCGCGCATTAGCTGTTTGATGGTCGTCTACCGCGTGCGGATACGGCACCAGCAATGCACCCAAACCTGCAACCGTCAGCTCGGCAATCGTCAGCGCGCCGGCACGGCAAATCACCAAATCGGCATCACGGTAGGCAGATACCATATCGGTAATAAATTCGACGCACTCGGCCTGCACACCCAACGCATCGTAATCTGCCTGCAGGTTGCCCAATTTATTGCGGCCGGACTGATGATACATTTGCGGACGGGCAGCCTCAGGCAACAATGCCAAAGCCTGCGGAACGGTTTTGTTCAACACATCTGCCCCTAAACTGCCACCCACCACCAAAACTTTCAGACGGCCTTGACGGTTTTCAAAGCGTTCTTCAGGAACAGGCAATGCCGCAATATCGGCACGGACAGGGTTACCCACCAATCCGCCTTCATGTTGAAAGGCTTTAGGGAAAGCGTACAAAACACGTTTTGCCCAACGCGACAGTTGGCGGTTGGACAAACCGGCTACGGCGTTTTGCTCATGAATCACAATCGGCACACCGGAAATTTTTGCCGCCAAACCGCCGGGAAAAGTAACAAAACCGCCAAAACCGATAACACACTCGACACGGTGTTTCTTAATAATCTGCTGTGCCGCACGGACAGTTTTATACAGCGTAAACGGCAACATCAGCTTACGCTTGATGCCGTTGCCGCGGATGCCTTTAATCGCCAGCGTTTCCAAGCGTATGCCGTATTGCGGTACGATACGCTCTTCCATCGAATCCTGACTGCCCAGCCAAATCACATGATGGCCGCGCTTTTGCAGCGACTCGGCAACCGCCAATGCAGGGAAAATATGACCGCCCGTACCGCCGGCCATCAGCATAAAAGTTTTACCGCTCATGGTTTTACTCCACCGAATAACCGCGCATTTTTTGGCGGTTTTCATAATCAATGCGCAATAACAAAGTAACGCACACCAGCATGATAAAAACAGCCGAACCGCCGTAAGACATAAACGGCAAAGTCAGGCCTTTAGTGGGCAGGATACCGATATTTACACCGATATTGAAGAAACTTTGAATACCAATCCAAATACCGATACCGTTGGCAATGTACGCGCTGAACATCAAGCCCGAATCACGCGCCTGCTTGCCGATGGAAAACGCACGCCACACCAGCCAGCCGTAGCAGAACACCAAAACCAGCATCCCAACAAAGCCAAATTCTTCACCGATGACGGCAAAAATAAAATCCGTGTGCGCTTCAGGCAGGTAAAAACGTTTTTCCAAACTCGCACCCAAGCCCTCGCCAACCCAGCCGCCACGCGCAATCGCCATCAAGGAATGCGTCAGCTGATAGCCTTTACCCAAAGGATCGCTCCAAGGGTCCAAAAACGCCGCCACACGCGCCATACGGTAAGGCGCGGCCAAAATCAGCAAGCCCATACCGCTCACAACGGTCGCCACCAATACGGCAAAATACTTCCACGGAAAGCCTGCCAAAAACAGCATACCCATGGTAATCACGACAATCACGACAAACGAGCCAAAGTCCGGCTGACCCATAATCAAAACCAAACCGACCGCCACCAACATAATCGGCAGAATCAAGGTCTTAAACTTGCGGAAGCGTTCCTTTACCCTTACCCAAGCTTCATTTTTAAAGGGGCTGCACACCAAATCGCCAATACCGGTAAACAAAGACGACCAACCCAAAGAATCCAAATCACGCAACATTTCTTCACGGCGCGTAAACAGGCTGGACAAATACAAGACCGTCGCCAATTTGAAAAATTCGGTCGGTTGCAAGTTGAGCGGTCCGATATGAATCCAGCGCGTCGCGCCGTTAATCTCACGGCCGACAAACAATACCAACAACAACAGCAAACCCGAAACAGCAAAAT
This sequence comes from Neisseria sp. P0001.S005, assembly GCF_051963715.1. NCBI lineage: Bacteria > Pseudomonadati > Pseudomonadota > Betaproteobacteria > Neisseriales > Neisseriaceae > Neisseria > Neisseria sp. P0001.S005. Next base: position 32,767 of record NZ_JBQCTZ010000010.1, read on the forward strand.
AAAACGGAATAATCCGCCGCCAGAAACTCATTTTCAGCAGGAAAAGCGGCAAGCATATGGCCACCGTAAACAGGATAAACATTGCCTGCTTAGACACAAAAGAAAACTGGCTGCCCCCTTCCGATGCCGCATACGCAATAGAAGCCGAATAAATCATAATCAGGCTGAAGACCGTCATTAAGACGACCATCCACAAGAGAGAAACATCAAACTTCCGACCATCGCGCGCAATCGGCCGGTCAAGCATTTTGGAAAGACTAATCATGAACAAACATCCGTTACGGAACAAACGTTTCAGACGACCTTTTGGATATACGGGTCGTCTGAAAATATCGAAAATCAGAAAAACGTCATTCTAAAGGTTTCTTGCCAAAGCAACAATTCAGATTCTTTAAAGACAGTCGGATTCCGGCGTTCTTTGCGCCCTACCCTGCTCTTTGATACCGATAAAAGGTCGTCTGAAAACGTTTTTATGTTTTCAGACGACCTTATATATAGTGGATTAAATTTAAATCAGGACAAGGCGACGAAGCCGAAGACAGTACAGATAGTACGGCAAGGCGAGGCAACGCCGTACTGGTTTAAAGTTAATCCACTATAAATCTTTTCCTCGGGCAAACAGACCGCTTTTTATCAAATGCAAACCCTAAGCCACCTGCGGTATTTCCGCCCACGGCTGTATCTGTTCCAACTGCGCGGCGAGGCTAAGCAGCGTGTCTTCGCGTCCGTGTGCGGCGGCGAACTGGGTGCCGACGGGCAGCCCGTTATGCCGGTAAAGCGGCACACTCATGGCGGGGTTGCCGCTCATGTTCAGCGGCGACGTATAACCGACGTATTGCAGCGTCGTGGCGGCTTCTTTTTCCACAAACGGGTTGTTTTTCAACAGAAAACCCAAGCGCAGCGTGCCGAACAGCAGGCGCATGGCTTTTTGTACGGCGGGCGGCGGCATCATCTCGCCGATTTTCGGCGTGGTGCGCGGGCAGACGGGCGTCATCAACACGTCGTAGCGTGTGAAAAATGCTTTGGCGGCACGTTCCTGCGCCAGCATCACGTCGCGCGCCCAAGCCATTTCGCCCGCGCTGATTTGCCGCCCCTGCACAATCATTGCCCACGTTGTCGGCTCAAGCAGGCGGTGCGGCAGTTTTTGTCCGGTTTCGTATTGATATTGGTAGAACAGTTTTGCCGTTTCGCCCATGACGATGATGCGGGCGGCTCGGTTTAATTGTTCGGGCGGCGCAAAATCGGGCGTGGCTTCTTCCAATTCGTGTCCCGCGTTTTGCATCAGTTTCAAACTATGGGCGAACGCGGCTTCCGTGCCTTCGTCGTTGCCGCCGCCAAACCATGTCTGTTTCCAAAAAGCGATTTTCAGACGACCTGTTTCTTGTTTCAGGCTGTCTGCAAAACCGTTTTCGGGCGGCGGCGGGCAGGCATACAGGGCGCGGGCTTGGGTTTGAGCGGCGATGTCCAGCAAAACCGCGCTGTCGCGTACACTGCGGGTCAACACATGGTCGCACACCAAACCTTGCCACGCTTCCGATGCGTTCGGTGCGTAACTGCTGCGGCCGCGCGTGGGTTTCAGCCCGAACACGCCGCAGTTGTGCGCGGGTAAGCGGATGGAGCCGCCGCCGTCGCTGCCGTGCGCTGCGGGGACGACGCCCGAAGCCACTGCTGCCGCCGCACCGCCGCTGCTGCCGCCTGCGGTGTAATCCAAATGCCACGGATTGCGCGTGATGCCGTAAATTTCGGTTTCGGTAACGGGATACGCGCCCCATTCGGGCGTGGTGGTTTTGCCGAACACGCGCAGCCCCGCATCGAGATAGGCTTGGGTCAAATCGCTGTTTTGCTTGGCAATGTAATGCTGCATCATGCGCGAACCCGACCATGTCGGCTCGCCTTCCCAATCCGCCAGCAGGTCTTTGAGCAAAAACGGCACGCCCGCCAGCGGCGTATCGGCATTTTCAGACGACCCCTGCCACGCCGCCGCGCGTTCGCGCAAATCGTGTGCCAACAGATTGAGCTTGGGATTGACTTCGTCCAAGCGGCTTAAAGCAGCCTGCAACACCTCATCGGCGGACACTTCTTTTTTGCGGATCAGCTCTGCCAAACCGACGGCATCGTAACGGATGTAGTCTTGAAAATTCATGGGTTTTCCTTTCGGATTGATAAACACACGTTTTGTCTGTCAGGCATGGCTGCCCGCCGCCTCGCCGTTTGCCCGCATAGGCAATTTTTAAGAAACAGTAGCACCGGATAAAGGAAAGAAACTAGTTTACCGTTGCTGCAAAAAGGTCGTCTGAAACTGCCTTAACGTTTTCAGACGACCTTTGAGGCAATGACACACAAGGTTTACGGTAAAACCAACCCTCTTTTCATGTTTCAGATGACCTCACAAAGCCTTAAACGCTTCGATAAACACTTCCGAACGGTGTGCATAGCCTTTAAACATATCGAAGCTCGCGCAGGCGGGACTGAGCAGCACAATATCGCCAGCTTCGGCTTGGGCGTATGCCGTCTGAACCGCTTCTTCCAAAGTGGTGCAGTCGGTCATATTCAGATCGCAGCCGTCCAAATCGCGGCGGATTTGCGGCGCATCAACGCCGATCAGGAACACGCCTTTTGCCTTGCCGGCAAGCGCGTCGCGCAGGGGCGTAAAGTCCTGCCCTTTGCCCATGCCGCCCAAAATCACGAATAGCGGATTTTGCAAACCGGCAATCGCGGCGGCGGTCGCGCCGACGTTCGTGCCTTTGCTGTCGTCGATGAACACCACGCCGTTTTTCTCGCCGATTTTTTCCACGCGGTGCGGCAGTCCTTGGAAGGTTTTGACGTGTTCGAGCAATGCTTCGCGCGGCAAACCGACGGCTTCGCACAAGGCGACGGCAGCCATAACGTTGGCGGCGTTGTGCAGACCTTGCAGCGGGATGTCTTGCGTGGCAATTAAATCTTCATTACCTTGTTTCAGACGGCCCGTCTCGCGTTCCAACCAAAAATCGGCTTCGTGTTCCAACGAAAACCATTTCACCTCACGCCCGGCGCGCTTCATGGCGCGGCAGAACACGTCGTCTGAATTTAAAACCTGCACGCCATCGCCACGGAAAATCTTATCCTTGGTATGCGCGTAATCAAGCAGGTCGTCGTAGCGGTCGAGATGGTCTTCGGAAATGTTCAATACCGTCGCCGCGGTCGGGCGCAGGCTTTCAGTATTTTCCAGTTGGAAGCTGGAAAGCTCCAACACCCACACGTCCGCCTTTTTACCTTCACGCTGCAATTCTGCCTCCAAAACCGGCGTGCCGATATTGCCCGCGATAACGGTATCCAGCCCGCACTTAATGCAGAGATAGCCGACCAAGCTTGTTACCGTCGTTTTGCCGTTGCTGCCGGTAATCGCAATCACCTTGTCGCCACGGCGGTTCACAATGTCCGCCAACAATTCAATGTCGCCCAACACACGCCCACCGTTTTGCTTGAACGCCTCGATATCCGGCTGACGCTCACTGATGCCGGGACTAAGCGCCAGAATATCGAAACCATTATCCAACGCATCTTTCAGACGACCCGTGTAAAACACCAGCCCATCAAACATCTTCCCGATTTGCGACACGCGCTCGGCTTTCAGCTCCGCATCATACGCAGCCACCTCCGCACCGTTTTTGCGCAGGTAGGCAATCATGGAAATACCCGTGCCGCCGAGTCCGGCGACGAGGATTTTTTTGTTTTCAAGCGTCATTTTGGTTTTGTCCTAGTTTTTTCAGACGGCCTTTAGAAAAATTCAATATCCTGCCTGATTAAATTTTCGATAAGTATCACAACCTTGTTGTAATCCATTATCACAAGCCTTGCCATACCATTCCTTAGCAATCACAAGATTTTTCCGAACTCCTTGTCCTTGTGTATACATCACACCCAAATTATATTGTGCATTGGCATCCCCTTGTTCTGCCGCCTTACGAAACCACTGCGCTGCCTGTGCAACGTCCTGACGGACTCCTTGCCCATTGAGATACATCCAACCCAAATTAGATTGAGCTTGGGCATCCCCTTGTTCCGCAGCCCTACGATACCACTGCACTGCCTGTGCATAGTCTTGACGGACTCCTCGCCCATTGAGATACATCCAACCCAAATTAGATTGAGCTTGGGCACCCCCTTGTTCCGCAGCCCTACGATACCACTGCACTGCCTGTGTATAGTCTTGACGGACTCCTAGCCCTTTTGCATACATCGCGCCCAAATTAACTTGGGCTTTAGCAATCCCTTGTTCTGCTGCCTTGCGATACCACTGCACCGCCTGTGCTTTGTCTTGACGGACGCCTCGCCCTTGGTCATACATCAAGCCCAAATTGAATTGGGCATCGGCATGCCCTTGTTCTGCCGCATTGCGATACCACTGCACCGCCTGTGTATAGTCTTGATGGACTCCTCGTCCACTTTCATACATCACGCCCAAATTAAATTGGGCGTATGCATCCCCTTGTTCTGCCGCCTTGCGATACCACTGCGCTGCCTGTGCATCGTCTTGACGGACTCCTTGCCCATTGGCATACATTTTGCCCAAATTATTTTGTGCACCAGCATACCCTTGTTCTGCAGCCTTACGAAACCACTGCACTGCCTGTGTATAGTCTTGATGGACTCCTCGTCCACTGTCATACATCCCGCCCAAATTATGTTGGGCTTCTGCAACCCCTTGTTCTGCCGCCTTGCGATACCACTGCGCTGCCTGTGCATCGTCTTGACGGACTCCTTGCCCTTGTTCATACATCACACCCAAATTATATTGATCTTGAGCAATCCCTTGTTCTGCTGCCTTGCGATACCACTGCACCGCCTGTGCATAGTCTTGACGGACTCCTTGCCCTTCGTAATACATCACGCCCAAATTATGTTTGGCTTGAGCATCCCCTTGTTCTGCCGCCTTGCGAAACCACTGCACTGCCTGTGCATAGTCTTGACGGACTCCTTCGCCTTTGTAATACATCACACCCAAATCCAATTGGGCTTGAGCATTCCCTTGCTCCGCAGCTTGAAGCATTTCCTGAAAATCCGATACGTCATCCGCCCACACCGCTTGGTTCAAGCCCAAGGCAATCAGGGTGGCGGCAAGCCATTTGACTGTCTGTTTCATGGTTTTACTCCTGTTTCGGTATAAGGCGGGTTTCAGCCGCCATTAAAAAAATAGGGATTCGGCAGGCTGAGGCCTGCGGGTTTATCCCCGTTCAAATGCCGTCTGAAACTTTCAGACGGCCTTTGGAGATTTAGCGGATTTTGAGGGTACTCAAACCAATCAGCACCAAGACGATGGTAATAATCCAGAAACGGACAACGACTTGGGTTTCTTTCCAGCCTTTTTGTTCGTAATGGTGATGAATCGGCGCCATCAGGAAGATGCGTTTTTTGGTGCGTTTGTACCAACCGACTTGCAACATAACGGAAATGGCTTCAACAACAAACAGGCCGCCCATGATGACGAGGACAAATTCTTGGCGGATGATGACGGCAACGGTACCGAGCGCCGCACCAAGCGCGAGCGCGCCGACGTCGCCCATAAAGACTTGTGCCGGATAGGCGTTAAACCACAAAAAGCCGAGACACGCGCCACACATGGCGGTACAGAAAATCACCACTTCGTTTGCGCCGGCAACGTAAGGCAACTGCAGGTATTGGGCAAATTGGGAGTGGCCGCTGGCATAAGCAAAGATGGCAAGGCCGGCGGCGACAAGTACAACGGGGAATGCGGCCAAGCCGTCCAAACCGTCGGTCAGGTTAACGGCATTGGATGTGCCGACAATGGTCAGGTAGGACAATACCAAGAAGCCGACTACGCCAAGCGGCAAGGCAACTTGTTTGAAGAAGGGAACAATCAGGATATTGTTGGCGGAATTTGTAGCAAGGTAGAACAATGCCAAACCGGCAATGATGGCAACGCTAGACTGCCACACCATTTTGAATTTGGCAGACACGCCGTTAGGGTCTTTATAAACCACTTTGCGCCAGTCGTCGTAAAAACCGAGTGCGCCGGTAGCAAGCAAAACTCCTAAGAGAATCCAAATATAAGGATTTGCCCAGTTTCCCCACAAGATTGTCGACACGGTAATGGCGGTCAAAATCAGCGAGCCGCCCATGGTTGGCGTACCGTTTTTGATCAGGTGGGTTTGAGGGCCGTCGGTACGGACGGCTTGGCCGACTTTAAGCGCAGTCAGCTTGCGGATGGTCCACGGACCCAACAATAATGAAAATACCAGCGCAGTCAGCGCGGCCATCACGGCACGGAATGTGGTGTATTGAAAAATATTCAGACCGGTTAACCAGTTACTGAAATGTGCGAGCCATAAAAACATGGGGCTTCCTTTTTTGTTTTTGTTGTTACAGCGGGCTTATTGCCCAATTAAAAATAAATCGGTATGCCGTCTGAAATTGCAGATGGCCTTGTTGAGTAAGATTATTTCTCTACCGCGCAAATCGGATAGTTTCCAGGATTCTTTCCGCCGCCTAAGTCCAAGCAGGTATCTTCATAAATAAATGCCTGTACTTTCATTCCGGCATAAAACGCGGCAATCAGCAAACCAGCCAATAGAAAAATTTTTTTCATAATTTCTGACGGCCTTTTACGCGGTTGTTGCTGCCAACGCCTCGACCACTTCTTCCATCTTCATAAAGCGCGAGCCTTTGACCAATACAGTAGCGCGTTCAGGCAAGTCGTGGCTCAACACTTGAATCAGCGGATCTTTGTCAGCAAACCACAAACCTTCCGCGCCAAACGTTTCCGCTGCTTCAACGCTGTTTTCGCCGACAAAATATGCGGCCTCGATGCCTTTATCCCGTGCATACGCGCCAACTTCGGCGTGCATGGCGGCGGCTTCATCCTCACCCAATTCGCCCATATCGCCCATCACAAAAATACGCGGCGCAGGCATAGCGGCAAGCACATCAATGGCAGCTTTCATGCTATCGGGGTTGGCATTATAAGTATCGTCAATCAAAGTTGCATCTTTAATGCCTTGCTTGATATTCAGACGGCCTTTGATATTGCTGAAATTTCTCAGGCCGTCTGAAACTTCGGCAAGGCTCAAACCTGCCGCCAAAGCCAGAGCAGCGGCGGCTACGGCATTATGTACATTGTGGCGGCCGGGGACTGGCAACACCACGGCAACACGTTCATTGCCACGCACCAAATCAAATTCGCAGGACAACGGTTTCAACTCAATATTTTCTGCATGGACATCGCCACTGGCAACACCGAAAGTCTGAGCGTTCAATTGTGCAGTAGAAGCTTCAAATGTAGCGATATTGGCATCTTCGCACGGAATCAGCGCAATGCCGTCTGAAAGCAAACCTTCGTAGATTTCACTTTTGGCTTTGGCAATATCGCCGACACCATCGAAACCGCAGCCGACATGTGCGCGCAAAGCGTTATTGACCAAAGCAACATTCGGACCAGCGATTCGGGTCAGCAAAGACAATTCGCCAAAATGGTTCATACCCATTTCAATGACGGCATAGCGGTGTTTTTCGTTCAACTTCAACAAAGTCAGCGGCAAGCCGATATGATTGTTGAAATTGCCGGCAGTCGCCAACACAGCTTCATCACCAAATCGATGACGCAATACGCCAGCCAACATCTCTTTCACTGTCGTTTTGCCGGAAGAGCCGGTAATGCCGAAGACAAACGGATTCACATTTTCACGCCACGCTTTCGCCAGTTTTTGCAAAGCCACAAGCGTGTCGTCAACCTTCAGCGCGCCTTTCAAAGCCGCACAATCTTCGCGGGAAACCACAACTGCCGTTGTCCCCGCTGCCAACACATCTTCAACAAAGTCATGCGCGTCAAAGCGCTCACCGGCAAGCGCGAAAAATACGTCGCCGTCCTGAATATCGCGGCTGTCCGTAACAATACGCGAAACGGGTTGATTTTCAGACGGCATTGGAAGGCCAAGAGTTTGGCAGATGAAATTTAGGTCTAGTGGTTTCATGATTGTGTTTCTTGTCCTTGTTCTAACGGCTCCACATTTTTATCCATATTTTGGGAAACCATTTTTAAATGACGATAATTGCGTCCTGCCAGCACAATAAAAAGAATAGCGGCAAAATTTACACCGACAGTAAGCTTATTTATTATGAGGCTGAACGATAGTTTCAATACACTATCTATATAAAATACAAAAGAAAATACATCGCTTGCAAAAGCAATCTGCAATATGCATGGCATGTACACATATGTCATTCTCTTAAAACCTACTGCACGGTATTTAAACGCATTCCATGCTGCAGACAGCGCCAATAAACCTAAAGCGAAAATTAAAACTCCAAACAGCACGGACCATGCCATGTTGTTGATCAGTCCCTGCACACTCTGAATTACTGCCAGAACTACCCAAACCACGCCCTGCACAAAAGTCAGCCATACCATAAATTTGCCGCTTTTGGGTAATTTTTTATATTCAGGAAATGTCTTGGAAAACCAACTTTTCATACTATAAATCACTTTCTCTTATCAGCTGCCGATTTTCCCATACTGCTGGTAATCGGAAAAACACAATACAATGGTTTTACCGTTTTGGCGGTAGGGGGAGCAAAGGCTGTAATTGCCGTCTTTTACTTCATAACGTATTTCATTTGTTTGTCCGGCAAATACCCTCTGCAAGTATTCACGCTCGCTCAAATGCGGAGCATAAAGATATTGCGTTTTGCTGATCGTTTCTTTATTGCCATTCCGAGTAACGACAAAACCATTATCATCGCCTACTCCCTGAGCATTGGGCGCCTGCTCATCAATCCCACTTAAATGGGAATCGGCTGAGAAAGCCAAATAAACCTGTTTATTACCTATCGTATCCGGCACAATCACCGTAGCGGCTTTAAAGGCAGAATCTTCCTTCGACATCAGCTCAAGGATTAACGCCGCTTTTTTGATGTACGCCAAGTCAAAACGATAATCTGCCAAGGCATTGATTTGCGATGGATTATCCTTGACGATGCGCTCTAGCGATTGAGTCAAAATCTGACGTTTTTTCTGAACAGTCAGATAATTTCCGCCAAATAACAAGGCAGCTAAAACGGGAAATACTACCAACAACAAATATAAGGTTTTCCGGCCACCTTTGCTTTCTTCCTCTTGTCCTCGCTCGGCGATACGGGTCAAATTCAGCATGATGTTCAGTATCAAGGCACCCGCCATCACGGCAAAAATCCCCAAAATACTCATCAGGAAAATTTCCGTAATGTATTCGCGGAACACCTTAAGCCCGAAAACATTGGATAAAATCAGAACAAATACCCAGTACACCAGCAGCACGACTGCCACCATACCGACGATATTCGTTACCTTAACCAATTTCTTTGCGTTCATACTCTCAAATCTTGTTCAGACGGCCTATCTGCTCTGATTAATCAGCGGATACGGATTCACCGCGCCGCTCGGCAGATACACGCCGTAATGCAGGTGGGCCGGTGTGGTTCTAGCGTTGCCGGTTTTACCGACATAGCCGATGACCTGCCCTTCTTTTACTCGCTCATATAGGCGGATACGGGCAAATTTATTCAGATGGGCATAGTAATGCCACGCCCCCGGCCCTTGAATACCGATAACTTTACCGCCCAATCTGTTGCGTCCGATTTTAGTTACAATACCGGGCGTCGTACTACGTATCGGCGTATTTTTCTTAGCAAAAATATCCACACCTTCATGCCTGCGCCCCTGACTGCGCGCTGCGCCCCAAGTGTCGTCAAAACGCTTGCCTTTAACAGGATTCGGCAGGCTTTGCTCGACCAGAGGCTGTTGCGCCCTCAACTGCTCGATTTCGGCAGTAGGACGCGGAAGTTGTTTGGTTGTACAGCCTGCGAATAAAACTACGGCTGCACTGATTAATAAGGTTTTTATCGGCATTTTCAGCATCAAATCGGTCTCCTTGTTGTTCAGACAGCCTTGTTAAAAAGTCCTCCGAAACAAACAACTGTGATGGGTTTAATGGCTGACGTGCCGTAATGCGTGTGTCGTATTGCTTTTGTTGTATATGCTT